>JAJZWW010000134.1 GCA_021846485.1 Actinomycetes bacterium | reverse complement strand
TGTTCAAGATGGCGACCTTGACGGGGATGCGTTCGCTCGAGGCGGTGACCAGCTCCTGGGCGGTCATCTGGAAGCACCCGTCTCCGTCGACCGCCCAGACGGTCCGGTCCGGACGGCCGACCTTGGCCCCGATGGCCGCCGGCACCGAGAACCCCATGGTGCCGAGCCCGCCGGAGCTCACCCAGGTGTAGGGCTCGTCGAAGCGCCAGTACTGGCTGGCCCACATCTGGTGCTGGCCGACCCCCGAGGCGAGGATCGTCCCCTCGGGAGCCGAGTCCCGCAGCGCCTCGATCACCGCCTGGGGCTTGAGGGCGTCGCCGTCGGCGGGCGGGTCGTAGTGCAGCGGGTAGCGCTCCTGCCAGCCGGAGATGCGGCTCCGCCACGCTGAGCGGTCCGGCGGGGTGCTGTCGCCGGAGTCGAGGACCCAGCGCAGCTCCCTCGTCATCTCGCCGATCACCTGCCGGCAGTCCCCGACGATCGGGACGTCGGGCTTGCGGACCTTGCCGAGCTCGGCGGGGTCGATGTCGACGTGGACGACCTTCGCCCCGGGGGCGAACCCGTCGATCCGCCCGGTGACCCGGTCGTCGAAACGGGTGCCGAGGGCGACCAGCAGGTCGGCTTCCTGGAGCGCAGTGATCGCGGTGTAGTTGCCGTGCATCCCCGGCATGCCGAGGTTGAGCGGGTGCCCGTCGGGGAATGCCCCGCGGGCCATCAGCGTGGTCACCACCGGGATGCCGGTCAGCTCGACCAGCTCGGCGAGGGCCTCGGCTGCCCGGGCCTTCAAGATGCCGCCCCCCGCGTAGATCACCGGCCGCTCGGCCGCGGCGACGAGCTGCGCGGCCTCCCGGATCATCCGGGGGTGGCCCTTGACCGTCGGACGGTACCCGGGCAGGGAGGCGAGGACCTCGTCGTCGGTGGGCCACCACCACTCCATCGTGGTGGTGAGGACGTCCTTGGGCACGGCGAGCAGCGCCGGGTCGGGGCGAGCGGTGGTGGCCCGGTGGAACGTTTCCAGCACGCCGAGCTGCAGCTCCGCGGGGTCCATCACCAGCTCGTTGTGCTTGGTCACCGATCGGGTGATCCCGACGGTGTCGCACTCCTGGAACGCGTCGGTGCCGATCGCCGCGCGCGACACCTGCCCGGTGATCGCCACGAGCGGGACCGAGTCCATGTACGCGTCGCAGAGCGGGGTGACCAGGTTGGTCGCCGCCGGCCCGCTCGTCACCATCGCCACCCCGGGACGCCCGGTGACGTGGGCGTACCCCTCGGCCATGTGCCCGGCACCCTGCTCGTGGCGCACCAGGATGTGGCGGATCGACGAGTCGAGCAGCGGGTCGTAGGCGGGCAGGATGCACCCGCCGGGCAGGCCGAAGACCACCTCGGTGCGTTCCATCTCCAGGCTCTTGATGAGGGCTTGTGCCCCGGTCAGGTTCATGGCTCCTCGGGGGGTGCGTTGGGTCTCGGGGAAAAAAAAGACGACCCCCGGAGGAGGTCGTCTCGACGCACGCGCGCTGGCTGGCGCGTGCGTCAGGTGATGAGTACGAGCGCGCGCAGAGCTGGCACGCCATGATTGTGGCACGTGGGGTCCCGACCCGCAACGCCCAGCCGGGCGATCCGGCCAGGTCTGCAACGGCCACGCTACGGTGGGACCCCGCCGGCGGCGAACGGAAAAGGGGACATGTCCCTAGCTAGACTCGGAGCCAGTCGTCGGTGCGGGGACGACGCCGGTTGCCGGAGCGCCGAGGACCGTGCAGGAACTTGCGCGCAGGACCACTTAGGGCCCGAGCGGCAACTACTTGGACGGCCGAAGGCCGAGAACCGTGTGCTGACACGGCCGAAGTTGGTAACGCCGTCCAAGTAGTTGCCGGAAGAGTCCTTACCTTACCGTAGCAAGCTATGCGCCAGGAGGCTACCGTGGGCCGTCCGATGGTCGCGTTCCGCCCTGACCCGCACCCGCGGGTCAGCGTCGTCGTCGTCGCCACGGCCGCCACCGGGCTGCGGGAGGGACTCGACGCCCTGGCCGTCGACCTGGCCGGGGCCGAGGTGGGTGCGGAGCTGTCCGTGGCGCTGGCGGTGCCGGACCCGGCCGCCCTGGCCGTCGACCTGGCCGGGGTCGACGTCGTCGTGGCGCCAGCTGGTCGGGGCTGGGCGGCGGCGGTCAACGCCGCGGCCGGTGCGGCTCGCGGCGAGCTGTTGGTCCTCCTGGACGGGGGCGCCCTGGTGCGCCCCGGCTGGCTGGCAGCCCTGCTGGCCACCGTCGGGCGCCGGCCGGGCTGCGGGATCGTCGCCGGCCGGGCTGTCGAGCCAGACGGGACGACGGCCGAGGCCGGCCCGCTGCTGTGGGCCGATGGTACGCTCGACCTCCTCGGTGGCACGGACGGGCCGGGGCCGTTCGACTTCGAACGGCCGATCGACGCCAGCGGCGGTGCCGCGCTCCTCGTGCGCCGGGACGTGTGGGAAGCGGCCGGCGGGATCGACGGCGTTTACGGCTCCGCCGTCGGTGCCGAGAAGCTCGACCTCTGCCTTCGGGCGTCGACCCTCGGGTGGCGTACCTGGTACCAGCCGGCGGCGGTGGCCGTCCGGCCGGCGCCCGCCGCCGACGGCTCGGCCGCCGAACCGGGGTCGGTGTTCGCCGATCGCTGGTCCGAGTTGCTCGCGGAGCGCGAACCGCCCGGCCAGTGGGAGCGCGCCCTGTGGCGGGTGATGGGCCAGCCCCTGCGGGCGCTGGTGATCGACGACGAGCTCCCCGACCCTCGACGAGGCTCGGGGTACGGGCGGATGCACGACGTGCTCGCCGTCCTCGACGAGGCCCCGGGTGTCCAGGTCACGTTCCACCCCCGCCTGCACTCCGGGGACCGCCCGGTCGCGGAGCTGGCCGGACCGGGAACCCGTGTGGTCACCGACCTGGCCGGCCACCTCGCCAGCGACGGGGTCGGGGTCGACGTGGTGGTGGTCTCCCGTCCGTCCAACGCCGGCATCTACCGATCGCTCATCGACCGCCACCTGCCCGGCGTCCCCGTCGTGTACGACGCCGAGGCGCTGTTCTTCCGTCGCCTGGAGCGCCAGGGGGAGCTGGCTTCGGGGGTCGAGCGCGCCTCCCTGCTCGCCGAGGCGGCGGAGTCGCGCGCCCTGGAGGCCGAGCTCGCCGCCTGGGCCGACCGCTGCGTCACCATCTCCGAGGACGAGGCGGCCGCGCTTCGAAGGTTCACGGCCGCCCCCGTCCATGTGGTCGGGCCCCGCCGCCGAGGCGCCGAGGCGACGCCCTCACCCTTCGAGCAACGGCAGGGGGCCTGCCTGGTCGCCGGCTGGGCCGCCGGCGCCGGCTCCCCCAACGCCGACGGGTTGCGGTGGTTCGCCCGTGACGTGCTGCCCCGGGTGCGTGCCGCCCTGCCCGGGTTCCGGCTCCTGGTCAGCGGCAACGGGCCGCCGGCCGACGTCACCTGGGCCGCCGGCCCCCACGTGTCGTTCGTCGGGGGCCTGTCCGACCTGTTCGACTTGTACGATCGGGTGCGGGTCGCCATCTCCCCCACCCGCTTCGGGGCCGGCGTCAAGATCAAGTCGGTGGAGGCGGTACAGCACGGCGTGCCGGTGGTCGCCACCCCGGAAGCCGCTGCCGGCCTGACGCCGGAGCTGGCCGCCGCGGTCTGGGTCGCCGCCGACGCCGCCGGCTTCGCCGACGCGCTGATAGCGCTGCTCACCGACCGTCGGGCCTGGCAACGCCTCCGTCGTGCGGCCCTGGCCGCGGCGTCCGATACCGAGCCACCACCCGGTGTGGAGCAATGGCCGGGCATCCTGCAAGCCGCCGTCGCGACCGGACGGACGGAGAGGGAGAGGAGGAGCGCGTGACAACCGTGCCCGGGGACCGGCGGGAGCGCTGGGAGCTCGAGGAGAGGATCGTTGAGCTCGCGGCCGAGCTCGCCGAGCGTGCCGCCCGGGAACAGCAGCTCGAGCTGGAAGTGACCGCCCTCCGCCACGAGCTGGAGCTGCGCGCCGCCCGGGACGCCTCGCAGGAGGAGCGCATCGCACTCACCGAGTCCAGGCTGGGAGAGCTACGCGCCGACCTGCGCTGGTTGCAGGGCCACGCCGACGCGGTGACCGCCCGCTTCGAAGAGGCACGCCAAGCGGTAGCCGGCCTCGAGCAGGCCCGCGCCGACGCGGCCGCCGCCGCAGTCGCCTACGCAGCCGACGTCGGCGAGCTGCACCAGCAGGCGGGGGAGCTCCAGCGGGCCCTCGACGAGGAGCGGGCGGCGGCGCGGGCCGGGCTGGCGTCGCGCGTCGCCCAGCTCGCCGCGTGGCCCCGGCCCCGGCCATGATCTCCTACGCCCAGAACGCCGAGGACGTGGTGCTCGCCCGGGTCCTGCCGGCCAGGTTCGGCTTCTACGTCGACGTCGGGGCGGCCGACCCGGACGACGCCTCGGTCACCCGGCACTTCTACGACCTCGGCTGGTCCGGGATCAACGTCGAGCCTCGGCGGGAGGCGGTCGAACGCCTGCGGCAACGGCGCCCGCGCGATGTCAACCTCCACGCCGCCGCCGGCGCGTCGGACGGCCAGGTGGTGCTCCACCGCCTGGCCGAGGACCCCGATCTGTCGACGGTGGACGCCGACCACCTCGACAACCTGCCGCCCGGAAGCTGGACGGCGACGACCGAGACGGTCCCCCTGCGCACCCTCGACGGGATCCTGGCGCAGTACGCGCGGGCACCGGTCGACTTCGTCAAGATCGACGCCGAGGGAAGCGAGGACGCGGTGCTGGCCGGGCTCGACCTGGCCCGATGGCGTCCACGGGTGGTGGTCGTCGAGGCGGTCAAGCCGTGGCGGTCGGAACGCGAGGACGAGCGTTGGCGCTGGCGACTCGAGACGGCCGGGTACCGCGCCGCTCTGTTCGACGGGATAAACCTGTTCTTCGCTCCCGCCGACGAAGCGGACCTGCTGTCCCGCCTGGCGGCCCCCGCTTCGGCGCTGGACGGCTACGTCCGCCACCACGAGGCCCTGCAGGCGGACGAGATCGAGCGGCTCCGCGGCCGCATCGCGGTGCTGCACCAGACGCTGGAAGAGCGCTCCGGGCGGGGCGTGGTGGCCAGCCGGAAGGCCATGAGCCGCCCTCTGCGGGCGCCCCGTCCGCCGGCCGGCCTGGGCCCCCGTGCCCCGGTCGCCGGCCACGCCGGGAGTCCCCCGCCGCCCGCGGGGGTGGTGGTGGTGGGCGCGCCCGGATCGGCAGGCGGGTGGCTGGCGGACGCCCTGGCCGCGGCGGTCGGCGGGGAAGTCCTGCGGGCCGGGCACCCCGGCGACGTGGACTGGGGATCACTGCCCGAGCGGCCGGTGCTCCACCTGCCCTGGGGCCGGACCCGCCTGCTGGAGCGCACCCTCGCCCACCACCGGCTGGTGCCGCTCTGCCTCGCCCGCCATCCCATCGAGGTGCTCGTCGAGGCCGGGCCGCGGCAGGGGTGGACGGCGTGGGCCCTCGGGCCGGAGGCCGCCGAGCTCCTCGCCCGCACCTCGTCGTGGTGGGCGACGCCGCTGACCTGCCGGTGTCGCTACGAGCACCTGCTCGCCGACCACGTCGCCACCCTGGCCTCGTTGCTCGACGAGCTTGGCCTCGAGGCGGTCGCCCCGCTCGCGGGTCCACCGCCGCCGCGCTCTGACGTCCCGTCCCCGGGTACGGACACGGTGGCAGCTGTGGTCGCTGCCCACCGCGACCTGTTCGCCCGGCTGGGCTACGCCGTGGCCGGCGAGGCGTCCTCGGCTCAGTTGCGACCGGGCGCGGGTGGCGATCAGCCCGACCCGCTTCGGAGTGAGGGTGAAGCTGAAGACCGTCAAGGCGCTCCAGCACGGGGTGCCGGTGGTCTGCACCCCCGAGGCCGCCGTGCGGGCGTTGTCGTCCCAGGCGCTGAGCCGCATCTCCGAGCCGGAGCCGCCGCCGAGGAGGTGGACCGATGAGCGAACCACGTGACCGGCTCGCCGCCCTGACCATGTGCCGCCACTTCGCTGCCCTCGACGGCGGCCCCAGGTCTCCGACGCTCTGGCCGTTGCCGGACACCCGCCCCGTCCGACGACTGCCGGAGCCTTGGAGGTCGAGCTGGCTGTGGCGATAGACGACGCCCATTCTCGCCCTGGGCGGGTCTGCAGGATCGATCGTCCACCCCGTGACCCGTTGCACCCGCCGGCCGCTGCCGCGCGGGAACGTCGGCCACCGACCACGGCGGCAACCGCCGGAGGTAGCGTCGGCGTGTGCCCGTAGCACTGTCCCCGACCCAGCTCGCCACCGCCCCGCTGCCCGAGCTCCTCGCCGCCGCCCGCGCCCGGCGCGACGGCGCCTTCGGCACCCGCACGACGTTCTCCCCCAAGGTGTTCGTGCCGCTCACCGAGGCGTGCCGCGACCGTTGCGGGTACTGCACCTTCGCCAAGCCCCCCGCCCGCCTCCCCGCCCCCTACCTCGGCCTCGACGAGGTACTGGCCATTGCCCGGAGGGGGGCGGCGGCCGGATGCCACGAGGTCCTCTTCACCCTTGGCGAGCGCCCCGAGGAACGCTACCCCACCGCCCGGGCGTGGCTCGACGCTCACGGCTACGCCTCCACGGTCGACTACCTCGTGGCCGCCGCGGCGGCGGTGCGCGACGAGACCGGCCTGCTCCCCCACGCCAACGCCGGTGCCCTCCGGCGCGACGAGCTTGCCGCCCTCCGCCCGGTGACCGCCTCCCAGGGGATGATGGTGGAGAACCTGGTCGCCGACCTTCCGGCCCACCGGGCCAGCCCGGACAAGACCCCCGAGCGGCGCCTCGCCACGCTGGAGGCCGCCGGCGAGCTGGCCATACCGTTCACCACCGGGATCCTCGTCGGGATCGGCGAGACCTTCGCCGACCGGCTCGCCGCGCTCGGAGCGATCGCCGAGGCCCACGCCCGGCACGGACACGTCCAGGAGGTGATCGTCCAGAACTTCCTGCCCAAGCCGGGCACCGCGATGCACGCCGCCCCGTCCCCGAGCCGCGACGACTACCTGCGCACGCTGGCCGCCGCCCGACTCGTGCTTCCCAGCTCGATCCACCTCCAGGCCCCCCCGAACCTCTCCGACGACTTCGCCCCCCTCCTCGACGCCGGGATCGACGACTGGGGAGGCATTTCCCCGGTGACTCCCGACCACGTCAACCCCGAACGCCCGTGGCCGGCGATCGAAGCCCTGCGCGCCGCCACCGAGGCGGCCGGCCGGACGCTCGCCCCCCGCCTCACCGTCTACCCCGAGCACGCCACCGACCCCGAGCGCTGGTTGGACCCGGCAATGCGCTTCGCGGTGCTCGACCACTCCGACGCCGAGGGGCTCGGCCGGGACCTCGAGACGTGGTTCTCCGGTGGTGACGCCCCTCCGCCGCTGCTCGTCGACCCGAGGGTCCAGGGGAAAGTCCCCGCCTTCCCCACCGGCACCCCGGCTGCGGGCGGCGCCGTGGCCGAGGTGCTCGAAGGGGTCCTCGCCGGCCAGGAGACCGGGGAAGCGGAGCTGGTCACGTTGTTCTCGGCTCGGGGTCCCGAGGTGCGCGCGGTGGCCGAGGTCGCCGACGAGCTGCGCCGCCGGGAGGTGGGCGACGCGGTCACCTTCGTGATCAACCGAAACATCAACTACACCAACGTCTGCACCTTCAAATGCCGGTTCTGCGCATTCTCCAAAGGCCCGTTGTCGCTCAACCTGAGGGGCGATCCCTACCTGCTCGGCGTCGAGGAGATCAGCCGGCGGGTGGCCGAGGCCGAGGCCCGGGGGGCGACCGAGGTGTGCCTGCAGGGAGGGATCCACCCGTCCTTCGACGGCGACTACTACCTGGAGGTCATCCGTGCCGTCCGGGCGGCCTCCCCGACGATCCACATCCACGGTTTCACCGCCCTGGAGGTCACCGAGGGGGCCCGCCGGCTCGGCGAGCCGCTCGAGTCCTATCTGAGCCGTTTGCGCGACGCCGGGCTGAAGACGCTGCCGGGCACCGCGGCGGAGATACTCGACGACGAGGTGCGCGCTTTGCTCTGCCCGGACAAGATCTCCACCGAAGAATGGCTCGAGGCGCACCGCACCGCCCACCGGGTAG
>JAJZWW010000133.1 GCA_021846485.1 Actinomycetes bacterium | reverse complement strand
GCTGCCGACCCGGGGTTCGACCCGGGCGGCCGGCGCTGCGTCGTGCTGGGGACCGGCGGCGCGGCCCGGGCGGCGACCCTTGCGCTCGCCCGGGCGGGCGCGGTCTCGGTGGTGGTCGTCGGTCGGGACCCGGCCGCGGCGGCGGCCTGCGCTGCTCTCGCGGGAGCCGCCGGCCGGACCGGGCCGGTCTCGGCAGTCGGCGACGCCCACCTGGTGGTGGACGCCACCGGAGCCGGCATGCGCGCTGCCGCGCCGTTCGGCCTGGGCGGGGCCGGGGCCTTCGCCGCCGGCCAGGTGGTCCTCGACCTGGTTTACGCACCGCCAGTCACCCCGCTGCTCGCCGCCGCCGCCGCCGCCGGCGCCACGGTCAGCAACGGTCTCGGGATGCTGCTCCACCAGGCGGCCCGCCAGTGGAGCGCGTGGACCGGCGAGCCGGCTCCCCTCGACGCGATGGCCGCTGCCGTCGGGCTCAGCTCGTCCGGCGTCGCCGCCGGCGGCCCACGCGCCCCGGGGACCCCTTCGCCAGCTGGGGAGGCGCCCGGGCCGAGGTAGTCACCGTGGCCGGGTCGCCGACCGACCGGGCAGGGTGACGGGGGTCGTCGGGGGAGACGAAGGGTCGAGGTGGATCCTACGAACGGGGTGGGACATCGAGCAGGGAGAGCAGGGCGAGCTCACCCCCCCGGGCCCCTGCGCGCCGGGGGGCAGCCAGCTCAGCTGGCGGTCGGAGCTGCCGATAGGACCCCTGGTGCTGCCGCGCGACCTACGTCCGAGTGTTTCCCGGGTGACCCTGGCGCCGGCCCCCGTGGCGCGCCCGGCAAAGGCGGCCCGGGTGGCGGTTCGGTGACCCTCGACCCGCGGGGTTCTCTCCCTGGCGCAGAGCACCGCCCGGGCGGTGAGCGGGGCGGCTTCGGCGCCCTGCTCGTGGCCCGCGGGCTGTTGGGCGAGGCGGCGCTGCAGTCCGCCCTCGGCTCCCAGCGCCCCGGCGCGAGCCTGGTGGAGGCCCTGCTCGACAGCGGCCTGGTCGAGGAGTCGGCGCTGATCGCCGCGCTCGCCGACTACACCGGCTTGGAGCAGGTCGACCTCGCCAACTACCCGATCGACTCCGCCTCGGCCCGGCTGGTCAGCCCGGCGATGGCCAAGCGGTACCGGGCGATCCCCGTCGGCTGGGAGCAGGGCGCCCTGCTCGTCGCGGTGTCCGACCCGAGCAACGTGCTGGTCGTGGACGACTTCCGCACGGTCACCGGCGCGCCGATCCGCATGATCCTCGCCCCGCCGTCGTCGGTGGCCGCGGCGATCGCCAGCTGCTACCGCTCCGACGACGAGGCCGAGCGGGCCAGCGCCGAGGCGGCCAGCTCCTTCGAGGGGGCCGCCCCGGAGCTCGCCTCGGTACGCGAGGTGGTCGAGGACGGGCCCATCGTGAAGCTGGTCAACTTGTTGATCGGCCAGGCGGTCACCGACCGGGCGTCGGACATCCACATCGAGCCGGGGTCGCGCGACCTGCGGATCCGGTTCCGGATCGACGGGGTGCTCCACGAGGTGATGCGCCCCCCGAGCAGCATCGCCGCGGGAGTGATCAGTCGGGTGAAGATCATGGCGTCGCTCAACATCGCCGAGCGGCGGGTGCCCCAGGACGGACGGATCACCACCCGGATCAACGGCCAGCCCGTCGATCTTCGGGTGGCGACCCTCCCGACGGTCTGGGGCGAGAAGGTCGTCATGCGGATCCTCGACAAGTCGACCGCCATGCTCAAGCTGTCCGACCTCGGCTTCCTCCCGGAGAACATGGAGCGCTACGAGCGCTCGTACCGCAAGCCCTACGGGACGATCCTCGTAACCGGGCCCACCGGGTCGGGGAAGTCCACCACGCTCTACGCCACGCTCAACATCTTGAACGACGTGAGCAAGAACGTGATCACTGTCGAGGACCCCGTCGAGTACCAGCTCGAGGGGATCAACCAGGTGCAGGTCAACACCAAGGCGGGCCTGACCTTCGCCTCCGCGCTCCGCTCGATCCTGCGCTCCGACCCCGACATCGTGCTGCTCGGGGAGGTGCGCGACCGCGAGACCGCCCAGATCGCCATCGAGGCCGCGCTCACCGGGCACCTGGTGCTCTCCACCCTCCATACCAACGACTCGTCGAGCAGCCCGGGGCGGCTGATCGAGATGGGCGTCGAGCCGTTCCTCGTGGGCAGCGCCCTGGACTGCATCGTCGCCCAGCGCCTCGCCCGGCGGCTCTGCGAGCGCTGCAAGCAGCCCTACTGGGTGTCCCCCGACGACCTGGCGCGTGTCGGCTGGGACGCCGAGCGCCTCGGTGACATCGGCGAGCCGCGCGAGGTGTACCGGGCGGTCGGCTGCGGGGTGTGCGGGCGCACCGGCTTCCACGGGCGGTTCGCGGTCCACGAGGTCCTGACCGTCACCGAGGAGGTCGAGCGGGTGATCACCGAGCGGGGCCACAGCGAGGACATCTTGAAGGTCGGCCTCGCCGAGGGGATGCTCACCCTGCGCGAGGCGGGCCTGCGGGAGGTGCTCGCCGGCAGGACCAGCATCGAGGAAGTCCTCCGGGTCATCGCCTAAGGCCTCATGCCCGGCGGCCGGCGTGCCGACAGAGGGGCATGATCTCTGCGTCACGCCGCGCCGGGGAGTTCCTCGTCGAGCGGAAGGTGTTGTCCCGGGAGCACCTGGAGGAGGCCCTGGCGCTCGAGGAGTCGAGCGGGGTGCCGGCCACCCAACGCCTGGTGGCCGACGGGACCGTGCACCAGCGCGACCTGGTCGCCTTCGTCGCCGGCGAGGCGGGCATCGACTTCTGGGACCCGAACGCCGAGCCGGTCTCCTCGATCGTCGTCGGCATGCTGCCCCTCGACCTGGTCCGGCGCCGCCGCTGCCTCGCGGTGCGGATCCACGACAGCCAGCTGGTGGTGGCCTTCGCCGACCTGCCGAGCGAGGAGGCCATCGAGGAGGTCCACCGCGAGACCCGCTGGGCGATACGGCCGGCCCTGGCCGCCGGCGTCGACGTCGACGCGGCGGTCGCCGCCACCTACCACCTGGAGGACGACGACGGGGACCCCGACGCGGCGGCCGCGGCCCCCGCCCCCGCCGGGCACCGGGTCCCGCCCCTCGACGAGCTGCTGCGGGTGATGGTCGAGCTCGGAGCCTCCGACCTGCACCTGTCGGCCGACCGGCCCCCGAGCATCCGCATCGACGGGGCGATCCAGAACCTCGACGGCTACGAGCCGCTCGGCACCGCCGACCTGCGCGACATGATCTACGCGGTCCTGCCCCAGCGGTCCCGGGAGCGCTTCGAGCGGGAGCTGGAGCTCGACACCTCGCGCGCGGTGCCGGGCGTCGGCCGCTTCAGGGTCAACGTGTTCCAGCAGAAGGACTCCGTCGGGGCGGTGATGCGGGCCATCCCCTTCACCGTCGTCCCCCTCGAGCAGCTCGGCCTGCCCCCGGTGGTCCGCGAGCTCGCCGACCACCCCCGCGGCCTGGTGCTGGTCACCGGCCCCACCGGCTCGGGCAAGTCGACCACCCTGGCTTCGCTGATCGACGTCGTCAACTCGACCCGCTCGGCCCACATCATGACCGTCGAGGATCCCATCGAGTTCCTCCACAGCCACAAGCGCTGCGTGGTCAACCAGCGGGAGGTCGGGGAGGACACCAAGTCCTTCGCCAACGCCCTGCGCCACGTGCTGCGCCAGGACCCCGACATCATCCTCGTCGGCGAGATGCGCGACCTGGAGACCATCTCGACCGCGCTGACCGCCGCCGAGACCGGCCACCTGGTCTTCGCCACCCTCCACACCCAGGACGCCCCGCAGTCGATCGACCGGATCATCGACGTGTTCCCCGCCCACCAGCAGCAGCAGATCCGGGTCCAGCTGGCGGCGACCCTGCGCGCGGTGGTCACCCAGACGCTCCTGCCGAAGGCCAAGGAGCGCGGCCGGGTGGTCGCCGCCGAAGTGCTCGTCGCCATCCCCGCGGTGCAGAACCTGATCCGGGAGGGCAAGACCCACCAGATCTACAGCGTGATGCAGGCCGGGGGCCGCTACGGCATGCAGTCGATGGACCAGTGCCTCGCCGGCCTCGTGCGCGCCGGCACGATCACCCTGGACGCCGCCCTCGAGCGCTGCGCGGTCGAAGCCGACCTGCGCCGGCTCGTCTCCAGCGCCGCCGCCTGACCCGAGGAGCCCGCCGATGCCCACCACCTATGCCTACAAGGTCCGCACCCAGGAGGGGAAGCTGGTCACCGGCCAGCTCGACGGGGAGAACCCGGCCCTCGTCGCCGCCCGCCTGCAGGAGATGGGCTTCACCCCGATCGCGGTCAACGCGCGCAGCGTCGGGCTGAAGAGCGACATCTCGGTCCCCGGGCTCGGCAAGCGGGTGAAGCTCAAGGACCTGGCGGTCTTCAGCCGGCAGTTCGCCACCATGGTCGACTCCGGGCTCACCCTGCTGCGGGCGCTGACGATCCTCGCCGCCCAGTCCTCCCACAAGGGGTTCACCGAGATCCTCGACGCGGTGCGCGTCGACGTGCAGCGAGGCTCGTCGCTCTCCGACGCCCTGGCCAAGCACCCGAAGACCTTCAACCACCTGTACCTGGCGATGGTCCGGGCCGGCGAGACGGGGGGCAACCTGGACGCCTCGCTGATCTTGCTCGCGGAGAGCCTGGAGCGCCAGGCGGAGCTGCGGGGCAAGATCCGCTCGGCGATGGCCTACCCGCTGGTGGTGCTGTGCCTGGTGCTCGGGATCGCCGCGGCGATGATGGTGTTCATCGTCCCGGTCTTCGCCAAGGTCTTCGCCCAGCTCAACGCCAAGCTCCCCAAACCCACCCTCATCCTGATGGCGGTCTCGTCGGTCCTCGTCCACGACCTGCCGTATGTCGCCGCCGGCCTGGCAGTCGCCGGCTTCGTCTTCTTCAAGTGGAAGAAGACCCCCCAGGGCCGCTCCCGCTGGTCGGCGGTCGTGCAGCGCGTCCCGGTGTTCGGCGTGCTCATGGTGAAGACCTCGATCGCCCGGTTCACCGCCACCCTCGGGACCCTGCTGCGCTCGGGGGTACCGGTCCTCCAGGCGCTCGAGATCACCCGCGAGAGCGTCAACAACCCGGCGCTGGAGCGCGCCCTGCAAGACGCAGAGGACGCCATCCAACGTGGCGAGCCGATGTCCCGGGCGTTCGGCGGCCACGGGGTGATCCCCCAGATGGTCAGCCAGATGATCTCGGTGGGCGAGGAGACCGGCGCGCTCGACGACATGCTCGGCAAGATCGCCGACTTCTACGAGCAGGAGGTCCAGGCGATGGTCGACGCACTCGCGTCGCTGCTCGAGCCGCTCATGATCGTCGTCCTCGGAGGCCTGGTCGGCTCGATGATCATCGCGCTGTACCTGCCGATGTTCAGCATCGACAAGGTCGTCGAGAACTCCAACAACGGCTGAGCCCCTGCCCCGGGCTTCCGCGCTTTCCGCCGCGCAGCAGCGCCGAGAAACCGCTCAGCTCCACCCCCGGCGGCGCCGATCGAGTGGCCCAGCGGGGCTCGGAGCGAGCCGGCCGCATCCACCAACAACCCCCTTCCCGAAAGGCAGCCACATGCACACCCCGGTCCCCGAGCGTGAGGAGAGAGAGGACGGCTTCACGCTGATCGAGCTCATGGTCGTAGTGCTGATCATGGGCATCCTCATGGCGATCGCCATCCCCACGTTCCTCTCCACCACCAACGGCGCCAACAAGTCGGCGGCGACCTCCAACCTCACCAACGCTCTCACCGACGCCAAGGCGGTCTACGACTCCAGCAGCCAGAGCTTCGGGTCCACCACCTCCCTGGTCAGCGCCCTCAGCTCGGCCGAGCCCAACTTCAGCTTCACTTCCAGCGCGGCGTCGGCCAGCGCCGGCAACAACGTCGTGTCGGTGTGGGTCAACGCCTCGGGCTCCGAGGTGGTCCTCGCCGCCCAGGCCAAGGGCACCAACGACTGCTACTACACCGACGACGTCGAATCCGGGACGACCTCGAAGTCGGGGAAGCTGACCGGGCCGGGCGCCGTGTACGCCAGCAACGTGAAGCAGACCAGCTGCAGCGCGGCCAGCCCGTCTCCCTCCTCGAGCGGTTGGTCGACCACCGAGGCCAAGGGTTGGGCCGCCAACTGAGCAGACCGCCCTTCGGCAACTGAGTCCTCCCGACCCCCGCAACCCCGGTCGCCGACCGGGGTTGCGGCGCGCCGGTCCGTCGGCGGCCGCGGGGATCGGGCACTTCTCCGGTCAAGGCCGGCGGGAACGTGTCGATGGTAGGGGCGTGAGCGCGAGATCCAACCCCTCGTCCCCGTCGGGCTCCGGCCGGCTTGCCCGCACCTCGATCGGCCTGGACGTCGGCTCGACCGCGGTCCGGGCGGCCGAGGTGCGGGTCCGGGGAGGCGGCTGGGAGGTGGTCCGCTACGGCCAGGTGGGCATCGGCAGCGGGGTGGTCGTCGACGGGGAGATCCGCGATGCGGCGGAGGTGACCGCGGCGATCCGCCGGCTGTGGGCTGCGGCGGGGTTCTCCCACCGCCGGGTGGTGCTCGGCGTGTCGGGGCCCCGGGTGGTGGTCCGCCAGGCGGACGCCCCCGACGTGCCGACCAAGGAGATGCGCTCGGCGCTCAGCTTCCGGATCGAGGACCTGGTGCCGCTGCCGTCGGCCAACGTGGAGTTCGACCTGAAGCCGATCGAGGCGCGCTCGGGCACCGCCGGGGGGGACCGCACGGTGGTGCTCGCCGCGGCCCACGGCGAGGTGGTGCGCGCCGCGGTCGGTGCCGCCGAGGCGGCCAGGCTCCAAGTGCAGGCGGTGGACGCGGTGCCCCTCGCCCTGGTCCGGGCGGCGAGCTCCCCGGCTCCCGCTGCGGGGGCTGCGGGGGCAGAGCTGCTCGTGTCGGTCGGCGGGGACCTGTCGGTCCTCGCGGTGATGCACGCCGGCCAGCCGGCGTTCATCCGCATCCTCGGGCGGGGCGGCAGCGACGTGACCCGCGCGGTGGCCGAGGCGACCAGCCACAACCTCGGGATGGCCGAGGCGGCCAAGCGCTCCGGTGACGGGGTGTGGGCCGAGCCGCTCGGGCGGGGCGCGGCCGACGCCGAGGTGCGCCGGCTGGTCACCGAGGTGCGCGAGACGCTCGCCTTCTTCCGCTCCCGCCCCGACGCCGTCCCGGCGGTGGAGCGGGTCCTCGTCGGCGGGGGAGGGGTGCGGACCGCCGGGCTCGTCGGGGCGCTGGCCGACGACCTGGCCCTGCCGGTCTCGGCGGTGGAGGTCCCGAGCCCCGCGCAACTGTGCCGGGCGGGCCTCGCCCCGGCCGAGGCGGTCATCGCCGCGCCGGCGGCGATGACACCGGTCGGCCTGGCGCTCTGGCCGGTGGCCCCGGAGTACAGCCGGCTCGACCTGTACCCGGCCAGCCTGCGCGCCGCGGCGCGCCGCCGGGCGGTCAACACCGCCGCGGTGGGCGCCGCTGCGGTCGTCGTCGTCGCTTGCCTGGCCGGGGCGGGCGCGCGCGAGCTGCAACTGCGCCAGGCGCACCGCCAGCTCGCCGCCACCGAGGGCCAGGTGGCCGCGACGCGCGCCGAGGCCGCCCGCTACCAGTCGGTCACCTCACTGCAGTCCGAGGTCACCGCGGCGCGCTCCCGGGCGACCCAGGCGCTCACCGGGGACGTCGACTGGCTCGGCCTGCTCGGCGACATCGGCCGGCGTCAACCGAAGGGCGTCACCCTGCAGAGCTTCTCCGGCAGCGCGACCGCCCTGCTCGGCCAGACCCCCCAGGTGCCCACTCCGGGCAGCCCGCCGACGGTGGGGAGCCTCACCATGCAGGGCAGCTTCGACGGCTCGATCCCCCAGGTGTCGGCCTGGATCAGGGCGCTCGAGTCGATACCCGGGCTCCAGGACACCTGGGTGAGCAGCGTCAGCGCCCCGACCCCGGGCCAGGGGTCCTCCTCCGGCGGGAGCGCCGCTACGGGGAGCTTCCAGGCCACCGCCAACCTCGGCACCCAGACCCTCGGCCGGCGCGCCGAGCAGCTCCCGGGAGGGACCAAGTGAACACCAAGTTCTTGGGCGGCGTCGCCGGAGCGGCGGTACACGCGGACGT
>JAJZWW010000132.1 GCA_021846485.1 Actinomycetes bacterium | reverse complement strand
CGGCCGTGTCAGCACACAGTTCTCGGCCTTCGGCCGTCCAAGTAGTTGCCGCTCGGGCCCTAACCTGGGGTCGTGAGATCCACCGCAGCCCGCTACCCCCGCCGGCCCACCCGACAGATCATGGTCGGCAAGGTGCCGGTCGGCGGCGGGGCGCCGATCAGCGTGCAGTCGATGACGATCACCAAGACCGCCGATGTCGAGGGGACCCTCGCCCAGATATACGCGCTGAAGGGGGCCGGCGCGGACATCGTGCGCTGCACGTGCAACGAGAAGGAGGCGGCCGAGGGCCTGGCGAGGATCGTGCCGCGCAGCCCGGTGCCGATCGTCGCCGACATCCACTTCCACGTGGAGATGGCCCTGGCGGCCCTGGAGGCGGGGGTCGACTGCCTGCGCCTCAATCCCGGCAACCTCCGCAAGACCGAGGAGATCAAGCTGGTCGCCCGGGAGTGCAAGGACCGTGGCGTGCCGGTGCGCATCGGGGTCAACGCCGGGTCGCTCGACCCGCGCCTGTACAAGAAGTACGGCGGGGCCACGCCCGAGGCTCTCGTCGAGTCCGCCCATATCGAGCTCGGCTTGTTTGCCGAGGTCGGCTTCGACAACGTGAAGATCTCGGTCAAGGCCTCCAACGTCCCTCTCATGGTCGAGGCCTACCGCCAGCTCTCCGAGACCGTGGACCACCCCCTCCACCTCGGGGTCACCGAGGCCGGTCCGCCGCCGGCGGGGACGATCAAGTGCACCGCGGGGATCGCCACGCTCCTGTCCGAGGGGATCGGCGACACGATCCGCTACTCGCTCACCGCCGACCCGGTGGAGGAGGCCAAGGCGGGCCGGGTGCTGCTCGAGGCCCTCGGCCTGCGAGAGCGCACCGGCGTCGACCTCATCGCCTGCCCGGCTTGCGGGCGGGCCGAGATCGACGTCTACAAGGTCGCCCAGGAGGCCCAGGCCGCGCTCGAGTCCCGGGACATCCCGCTGCAGGTGGCGGTGATGGGCTGCGTGGTCAACGGCCCGGGGGAGGCCCGCAGCGCGGACCTCGGCATCGCCGCCGGTCGGCACCGGGGGCACCTGTTCATCAGGGGCCAGATCGTGCGGGTGGTGCCCGAGGACGAGATGGTCGCCGCCCTCGTGGAGGAGGCCGAGAAGCTGGTCGAAGAAGGGGTCGCCGCCCGGCTGGCGGCCGCCGACCGGGACGCCGCCGGCGAGGCCGAGAAGGACCGCCGGGCGCTGCTCGACTCCAAGGGGGACGACGCCAACCGCAGCGAGGAGCGCGTCGAGATGATCGCGAAGCGCCTCCGGGATGCCCTCGACGGCGACTCCCCGGCCGGCTGACCCGAGCGCATCGTCACCCGACAGCAGTGCCGGTCCGAAGGAGCGCCACTCGAAGCGGCGCCGGTCGGCTCGGCCACCACCGGGCAACGGTTCGGATCAGGCCCGGGCGGCCTCGCTCTCCCGGACGGACCCGCCGACCAGGACGGTCATCTGCCGCACGCTCTCGCGCAGGTCCCGCCCCTGCACCCAGTTGCGGCCGGCCTGCTCCATCCGGGCGTAGAGCCCCGGATCGGTCGCCAGCCTCTCCACCGCTTCGACCAGCGCGGGGACGTCGTCGGCTTGCAGTGCCAGGTCACGGCGGATCATCTCCGCGGTGGACGCCTTGCCGTGGCCGGCCAGCGGGTTGAACGCGATCGTCGGACGGGGGGTGCGCAGCGCCTCGAGGACGGTGACCCCGGCACCGTTGGTCACGACCGCGTCGGCGGCGGCCATCAGCTCGTGCATGTTGTCCACGTAGTCGAAGACCACCAGGCGCTCCCGGGGCCGGCCGAGGGACCGCAGGTCCTCCGCCAGGGCGGAGTTCCTCCCGCAAACCGCCAGGACCTGGACCGGGGTGGGGGAGGAGACCAGCGCCTCGACCGCGCGGTCGATGCCGCCCAGACCCCACGCGCCGCCGGTCACGAGCACCACGAAGCGCTCGTCGTCGAGGTCGAGCTCCCGGCAGGCCCCGTCCTTGGTGACCGTCCCGAACTCCGGCCGTACCGGAGGGGCGCCGAGGTGCATCCGCTGCTCGAAGCCCGGGGTGCGGGCGTGCAGGTGGGCGGTGTCGTACATGACGTAGGTCTGGTCGATCCCGGCGTATGCCCACAGAGGGTGGACGTGCAGCGCCGGGATGTAGGTCACCGTCGGGGTGAGCACCCCACGGTGGGTGCGTAGCCAGTCGAGCGCGGCCGAGCCGAAGGGGTAGGTGGAGATCACCAGGTCGGGCCGGCGGTCGGCGAGGAAGCCCTCCAGGCGCCGGCCGAAGAACGACCCGATCGCCCGCTTGGTCGCCGCGGCGAAGCGGTCCGAGGTGCACAGCCGGTCGTAGAACACCTCGTAGGTGACCGGCACCGACTTCATCTGGAAGCCGTAGCCCCAGCTGGCGGCCCTGGCGAAGGGCAGGCCTCGCAGCTCCAGGGTGTCGAAGCGCTCGACCTGGCAGCCGGGCCACACCTCGGCGATAGCGGTGGTCAGCGCGTCGGCAGCGGCGTTGTGCCCCTCGCCCATCTCGGCCGACAGGATCAGCACCCGCTCGGGGTAGGGCAGTGGGGTGGGTCCCGGCCGCTCGTGCGCGACCCTCGCTACGATCTGGTCTCCACCGCTGCTCATGTACCTGCTCCCTGACTCCTCGGTGGCTGCTGCGACGTGCTGATCGCCGGCAGCCTGCTCGCGCTCCTCTGTGGCGTGGCCAACAGCGCCGCGGCGGTGATCGAGAAGCGGGAGAGCGTACGCGCCCCGGGGGGGGGCGGTCTACGGCTGCTCGCCCAGCTGGTCCGCCGCGGTTTGTGGCTGGTGGCGATGGCCCTGAGCGTAGTGGGTTGGGTGAGCGAGGCGGCGGCCCTGGCGCTCGCGCCGGTGGCGGTGGTCGCGACGCTGCGCTCCACGGGCCGGGGCGGCCTGGTCCTCGTCGGCCACCGCTTCCTCGGCGAGCGCTTCACCAAACGGGAGCTCGCCGGAGTCGTGATGCTCGTCGTCGGCGGCGTGGTCGTCGCCCTCAGCGCGGGCGGCAACGGACCGCCGGAGCTGCCCCTGTCCAACGTCGTGGAGCTCGAGGTGGCCGGCGTGGTCGTCGCGCTCACCTTGTTGCTGCGCATCAGCCGGCGGGGGGTGATCGCCGGCGCCGCCGTCGGGGCGCTCTACGCGGCCACCGGGATCTATACCAAGGAGATCGGTGACCGGGTGGCCCGCCTCGCCTGGGGCGCCGTGCCCGGGCTGGTGCTCTCGCCCGGGCCGTGGCTCATGATCGCGATGAGCATCTGGGCGATCAGTGTCACCCAGCGGGCCTTCCGCCGGGCCAACGCGGCGAGCGTCTCGGCTGCGTCGACCACGGTGTCGGGCCTCGGCCTCGTCTTCTTGTCGGCGGTGGTCTACGAGCGCCGCCTGACCCCCCTCGACCTGGCTGTCCCGTTCGGCATCGGGCTGGCCCTCTCGGCTGCCGGCGCAGCGCTGCTGGCGTTCGGGAGCGTCGACTCGGACCACACCGAGGGAGCGACCGACGGGTCGGTTCCGGCCGGGCGCTCGGCTCCGGCCGGGTCCTCGGGGTCCGGGGAAAGCGCGGGCGGCCGCGACGGACGGAGGACAGACTGAGCCGCATGGCCCCCCGAGTCCGCCCGATCACCGCCGAGGAGTGGACCGCGTGGGGCCGCTCGGTCGGCGTCCCGTTCCTCCACCCCGTCAGCGACGACCCCGCCGACGCCGAGCAGCACTGGGAGCGCCCACCGCTGGAGCGCACCTGGGCGATCGTCGACGGCAACCGCTTCGTCGGCAATGCCGCAGTGCTCACCCGCCGGGTCAACCTCCCCGGCCCGGCCGGCGGCCCGTGCCCGGCGGTGCCGATGGCCGCGGTCACCGCCGTCGGGGTCCACCCCACCCACCGGCGCCGGGGCCTGCTGCGCCGGCTGATGGAGGCGATGCTCACCGACGCCGTCGCCCGGGGCGAGCCGGTCGCCGGCCTGCAGGCGTCGGAGGCCGGGATCTACGGGCGGTTCGGCTTCGGGGTGGCCACCTTCGCCGCCCGGCGGCGCATCGACCCCCGGCGCGGCGCCTTCGCTCGGCCCGCGCCGGAGGCGGAGGTGCGGCTGCTCGACCCCGCCGAGGCGGCCACGACCCTGCCGGGGATCTTCGAGCGGGCCGTGGCCCGCACGCCCGGCCAGGTGGATCGCACCGAGGGGTCCTGGACCTGGGAGGTGCTCCACGACCCGCCGGCGTTGCGCAACGGCCGCAGCGCCCAGTTCCACGCGGTGACCGACGACGGCTACGTCTTGTACCGGGCCGAGCGGGTCGCCCACCGCGACGGTCGCCGGCTCCGGGTGACCGACCTGTGCGCCACCTCTCCGGAGGCCGAGGCCGCGCTGTGGCGCTTCGTGCTCGGCATCGACCTGGTCGACGAAGTCGAGGCGTTCCCCCGGCCGGTTGTCGACCCCTTGGCGCACCGCCTGGCCGACCTGCGCGCCCTCGGCACCACCGGGATCGAGGACTTCCTCTGGCTGCGCGTGCTCGACCCCCCGTCGGCGCTCTCCAGCCGATCCTACCGTCGCGGTGGCCGGCTGGTCCTCGAGGTCGAGCCGCCGGAGGCCGCCACCCTCGACCCCGACCCGGCGGTGGGCCGCTTCGTCCTCGACGCCTCCCCCGAGGGGGCCATCGCCCGGCCCGCGCTCCCGGGGCGGGGGGCCGACCTGCGCCTCGGCCTGCCCGATCTCGCCACCCTGCTCGTCGGGGCGGTGCCGGCCTCGATCCTCGCCGCCGCGGGGCGGGTAGCCGAGCTCACTGCCGGGTCCCTGACCACCGCCGACGGGCTCTTCGCCACCCAGCCCCCGCCGTTCGACGCCACCGGTTTCTGACCCGAGGCCGGCGACCGCGCTCCCTTCCGCCGATGCGGCCGCTCAGGGTCACCAGCCGGTCAGTTGTTGCCGGTCCACTCCTCGGCGTCGAGCACCTGCCCGGTGGCGCCCTTGCTGCGAGCGTAGGGGGAGAGGCGCCGGGCGAAGCGGCGGTCGAGGCGCCGGCGCTGCACGACCAGCGTCAGGAGCACGATGAGCACCACGGCGACGGCGGCCGCTGCTCCGGCTAGGTAGGTGACACCCATGGCGTGCTCATCCTGCCAATCGGGGTCCCGGCGCGCCACGCTGGCCACCCGGGATCTGCACCGGCCGGCCGGGTGAGCCGGGCTGCGGTATGATGAGCCGCCCGCCCGGGACCGGGCGGTAACTGCTTTGCTGGCGCACCCGGCGAGCGTGGGCGTTACCCGTTGCCGAGCGGGGGCCCACGCTCGTTGTGTGTGGCCGGGCCGGTGCCGGTTGACGTGTCGGACGAACGGAGGTGGTGGTCATGGCCCAGACGGCGACGCTGCATGCCCTGGCCGAGCCCCTCCTGCGGGAGGCGGGCCTCGAGCTGTGGGACGTGGAGGTGGGCCGCGACCTGGTGCGCTTCCTCGTCGAGCGCGATGGCGGGGTGGACCTGGATGCCCTCGGCGACGCCAGCCGGGCGCTGTCGGGCCTCCTCGACGACCACCCCGAGCTGACCCCTCCGGGCCCCTACCAGCTGGAGATCTCCAGCCCCGGCCTGGAGCGCACGCTGCGGACCCCCGAGCAGTTCCGGAGGTTCGTCGGCGCGGTGGTGAGCCTGAAGACCACCCGCCCGGTGCATGGTGCCCGGCGCCACCGGGGCCGGCTGGTCGGCGTGTCGGACGGGGGGGTGGAGCTGGACCCGGAGGCGGCGCCGGGCGAGCGGCTCCCGTTCGGCTTCGACGAGATCGACCGGGCACGGACGGTCTTCGTCTGGGAAGCGTCGCCCAAGCCCGGGTCGCGCCGCAGCGCGCGCCGCGCCGACCCCCGCAGCGCGACTGCGGCCCCTGCCCTCTCCCGCGGCCCCGACGCCGCCCACCAAGCGAAGGACCCGCAGCGATGAAAGATCAGTTCGCGTTCCTGGACGCCCTGCAGCAGATCGCCAAGGACAAGGGGATCAGCGTCGACACGCTCCTCGACGCCCTGGCCAACGCGCTGGTGGCGGCCTACAAGCGCCTGCCCGAAGCAGCGGAGGAGGCGGTGGTCACCGTCGACCCCGAGACCGGTGACATCCGGGTCTACGGACAGGAGCTGGACGAGGACGGCAACGTCGTGCGGGAGTGGGACGACACCCCGAACGACTTCGGCAGGATCGCCGCCCAGACCGCGAAGCAGGTGATGACCCAGCGCATCCGCGAGGCCGAGCGGGACCTCAAGTACGAGGAGTACGCAGGGCGGGAGGGCGACATCGTCACCGGGATCATCCAGCAGAGCGACAACCGCTACACCCTCCTCGACCTCGGCAAGGTCGAGGCGCTGCTCCCGCAGGCCGAGCAGGTGCCCTACGAGCGCTACGAGCACGGAGCGCGGCTCAAGGCCTACATCGTCGAGGTCCGCAAGACGGCCAAGGGGCCGCAGATCGTCGTCAGCCGGACCCACCCCGGTCTCATCAAGCGGCTGTTCGACCTGGAGGTGCCGGAGATCTCGAGCGGAGTGGTCGAGATCAAGGCGGCGGCCCGCGAACCGGGGCACCGCACCAAGATCGCGGTGTGGTCCAACGACTCCAACGTCGACCCGGTCGGCGCCTGCGTGGGCGCCCGCGGGGCCCGAGTGCGGATGGTCACCAACGAGCTGCGGGGCGAGAAGGTCGACATCGTCCCGTTCTCCGACGACCCCCGTGAGTTCGTCATGCGGGCGTTGCAGCCCGCCAAGGTCAAGGAGGTCCACCTCGACGACCTCACCGGGACGGCGACGGTCGTGGTGCACGACTTCCAGCTGTCGCTGGCGATCGGCAAGGAGGGCCAGAACGCTCGGCTCGCGGCCCGTCTCACCGGCTGGCGGATCGACATCAAGAGCGAGACCCAGTTCGCCGAGGAGGCTGCGGCCTACGCCGAACAGGACTGGGCGGAGGGCGAATGGGTGACCAACGAAGCCGGCGAGATGGTCTGGCAGCCAGCGGAGGGCGGCGAGGCCGTCTCGGCGGAGGCGTGGGCCGCCGGCGACGAACCCGCCGGCGACGAGCCCGGTGGGGAGGCCGAGCCGGTCCCGGCCCCCGATGTCGCGGTCCCCGATGTCGCGGTCCCCGATGTCGCGGTCCCCGATGTCGCGGTCGCGGAGGTAGTCGCCCCCGAGGCAGCTGCTCCCCCGGCTCCGGACCCCGGGGCCGCTTCGAGCACCCTGGCCGGGGCCGTGGACCAGCCCGCTGCGGACGGCGAGGAGTAGGGCCGACGTCCAGGACCGGCAGTGCGCGCTCGGAGCGGGACCCGGCCGGAGCCGAGGCTCCGGAGCGGGGTCCGGTGCGCACCTGTGTCGGGTGCCGGCGTCGCGCCCCGGCGACGCAGCTGGTGCGCGTCGCGCGCCGGCCCGACGGCTCCTTGGTGCTCAGCCGCAGCGCGCCAGGCCGCGGTGCCTGGCTGTGCAGGATCGCCTCGGGTCCCGAACCCGCGCCCGCGCCCGCCTGCGTGGCCTCCGCCGATCGCAGGTCGGCCTGGTCCAGGGCCTTCAGGGCCCCGGCGGGCCGTGAGATCGGGCTCGGCGGGCAACTGCTGCCGGCGACGGCCCGAGAACGTGAGAGAATGTCGGTTGGCGCAGCCGAAGGTGCTGCGCGCGGTGGAAGGGACTGACGCAGCACTTGCCGACCAAGCGAATCCGGGTCTACGAGCTGGCACGAGAGCTCGGGCTCACCAACAAAGAAGCGCTCGACCTGTGCCTGTCGCTCGGGATCGGGGTCAAGAGCCACTCCTCGAGCCTGGAGGAGCAGCAGGCCGACCGCGTCCGCCGGAAGGCCGACCGCGAGGGACTGCGTCGTGACGTCCAGCCCGAGGAGGAGGAGGCGGCAGCCCGACCCGCCAAGGAGCCGGCGGCCGCCAAGGAGGGCCCGAACCGCCCGCCCGCGCCCCCGGGCGGTGCGCCCTCCCCGGCTCCGGAGGCGACCTCGCCGACCGAGGGCCGGCCCTCCGCCCCGCACCTGGTGACCAGCCGCCCCAACGGTCCTCGGGCCGACCAGAGCGGCGCGACCGTCCGGCCCCCGGGAGCCCCGACTGCTCCGGCAGCGAGCAGCCCGGCCGCCCCGCCGGCCGCCCCGACCGCTCCGGCA
>JAJZWW010000131.1:1370-8181 GCA_021846485.1 Actinomycetes bacterium | reverse complement strand
TTCCATTCGTAGAGCGCCTTGGACTCGTCGAGGCCCTCGTAGCACTGGAGCCGGATCAGCCGAGCGCCGGTCATCTCGGCCACCGACTTGGCGAGCTGCGTCTTGCCGGTGCCCGCCGGGCCCTCGACCAGCACCGGCTTGCCGAGCCGCTCCGCCAGGAACACCACCCCGGCGACGCCGTCGTCGGCCAGGTAGTCGACCCCGCGCAACGCCGTGCGGACGTCGGCGGGGCTGGCGAAGCGGGGCGGCACATCGGTCACGTCGGCGGTCCTCCCTGGGGCCGGGGACGCCGGCGGGGGGCGGGGCGTCGGTCCCCGATGCTACCGGGCGGTCACCTCCCGCCGACGGCGTCGGCGCTCTCAGCAGACGGCAGGCCCGGTGGGCGGCCTCGCAGGTGCCCGTCGCCGTCGAGGAGGTACTTGGTGGTGGTCAGCGCAACCAGGCCCATCGGGCCCCGGGCGTGGAGCTTCTGGGTGCTGATGCCGATCTCCGCCCCGAAGCCGAACTGCTCCCCGTCGGTGAAGCGGGTCGAGGCGTTGACCGCGACCACCGCGGCGTCCACCTCCCGCTGGAAGCGCCGGGCCGCCGCCCGGTCGGCGGTGACGATCGCCTCGGTGTGCCCGGTGCCGTAGCGGGCGATGTGGTCGATCGCCTCGTCGAGGTCGGCGACGACCCGGACCGACAGGCGCAGGTCGAGGTACTCCCGGCCCCAGTCGTCCTCGCTCGCCGGAGCGACCCGCTGCGCGCCGAGGATCGCCCGGGTGGCGTCGTCGCCGACCAGCTCGACGCCGTCGAGCGCGGGTGCCAGGCGGGGCAGGAAAGCGCCGGCCACCTCGGCGTGCACCAGCAGCGACTCGGTGGCGTTGCAGACCCCGGGGCGCTGGGTCTTCCCATTGACGACCACTCCGACCGCCATGTCCAAGTCGGCAGCCCGGTCGACATAGACGTGGCAGTTGCCGTCCCCGTCGAGGACGTAGGGGACGGTGGCGTGCTCGGCCACCGCGGCGAGCAGCGACTGGCCGCCCCGGGGCACCAGGCAGTCGAGGACGCCGCGCAGGCGCATGAAGGCCACCGCGCCGTCCCGGCTGGTGTCGCCGACCAGAGCCACGGCGTCGGGCGGCAGCCCCGCGTCGCGGCAAGCGGCCCGCAGGAGCACGGCGATCGCCTGGTTGGAGGCGATCGCCGCGGAGCTGCCCCGCAGGAGCACGGCGTTGCCGGCCTTCAAGCAGAGCGCGGCGGCGTCGCTGGTGACGTTGGGGCGGTTCTCGTAGATCACCCCGACGACCCCGAGGGGGACCCGCACCTGGCGGATCTCCAGCCCGTCGGGACGCACCCAGCCGGCGACGGTCTCGCCGACCGGGTCGGGGAGGGCGGCGACCTGGCGCAGCCCGGAGGCGAGGCCGGCGACGCGCTCGGGCCCCAGGCGCAGGCGGTCGACGGAGACCGGGGGGGCGTCAGCGAGCCCGGCCCGGGCGAGGTCCTCGGCGTTGGCTGCCAACACCTCGCCGGCGCGCTGCTCGACCAGCTCGGCCGCCCGGAGCAGGGCGGCGTCCTTGGTCGCCGTAGGGGCGAGGGCCATCCGGCGGGCGGCGGCGAGCGCCCGGGAGCCGAGCTCGTCGAGGGTCGAGGCGCTCACCCGAGCACTCTACGCCCGAGCCTTCTCCCCCCGCCCTACCATGAGGGCCATGTGGAAGGGTCTGAAGCGTCAGTGGAAGTACCAGAGCGCGAAGATCAACAACCGCCTCGAGGAGCGCGCCGACCCGAAGATCCAGCTGGAGCAGGCGATCGCCGAGGCCCAGGACCAGCACCGGCTGCTCGTCGAGCAGGCCGCCAACGTGATCGCCCGCCAGAAGCGGACCGAGCTGCAGCTCAACCGGGCGATCGACGAGCTGGGCAAGATCAACCAGTCGACCCGCCAGGCGCTGACGCTCGCCCAGCAGGCCCAGGCGGCCGGCGACGCCGCCAAGGCAGCCCAGTACAACCAGGCCGCCGAGGGCTTCGCCAACCAGATCGTGACCCTCGAGGCACGCGTCGAGGACTTGAAGCAGATGAGCCTGCAGACCGCCCAGGCCACCGACCAGGCGAAGGCGGCCGTGCAGCAGGCCTCGACGCGCCTCCAGGGCCAGCTGGCCGAGCGCAACAAGCTGCTCAACCAGCTGGAGCAGGCGAAGATGCAGGAGCAGCTCAACGCGGCCACCAACCAGCTGAGCCAGTCGGTGGGCGGCGACGTGCCCTCCTTGGACCAGGTCCGGGAGAAGATCGAGAACCGCTACGCGAAGGCGGTCGGCACCTCCGAGCTCGGCAACGCCACGGTCGAGTCCCGGATGCTGGAGGTGCAACAGGCGGTGGTCGGCGCCCAAGCGCAGTCCAAGCTGGACCAGATCCGCGCCCAGATGGCCCTGGAGCCGGGCGCAGCGGCGCCGGCGTCCGACGACCCAGCCGGGTCGGCCGCCACCCTCACCGCCGGGGCCGCCGGGGAGCTGGGCGAGGGCGCGCGGTCCCCGGCGTCGGGAGACGCCGCCGGGGTCGAGGACGCCGAGGAAGCCTGAGGAGCTGGCTCAGGCCCGCCCAGCGCTGCGCCGTCGCTCTGCCGCCCTGAGTGCTCCGGCGCTGCGCTCCCCCGTCAGGACCCGAGCGGCAA
This sequence comes from Actinomycetes bacterium, assembly GCA_021846485.1. Classification (GTDB taxonomy): domain Bacteria; phylum Actinomycetota; class Acidimicrobiia; order Acidimicrobiales; family Palsa-688; genus JAKAQB01. The sequence continues at coordinate 5,540 of JAJZWW010000131.1, read as the reverse complement.
CTACTTGGACGGCCGAAGACCGAGAACTGTGTGCTGACCCGGCCGAAGTTGGTAGCGCCGTCCAAGTAGCTGCCGGAAGGGTGGTCAGCCGCCCGGCTTCTCATCGTGCCCGCCGAACTCCTTGCGCATCGCGGAGAGGATCCGGTCGGCGAAGTCCGCCTCGCCGCGGCTGGTGAAGCGCTCGAAGAGCGCCGCGGTCAGCACGTGGGCCGGCGCGCCGAGGTCCACCGCGGCGTGGATCGTCCAGCGCCCCTCGCCGGAGTCGGAGACCCGCCCGGCGAAGCCACCGAGATCGGGGTCCTGGCCCAGGGCGTGGGCGGTCAGGTCCAGCAGCCACGAGGAGATCACGCTGCCCCGCCGCCACACCTCGGCGACCTGGGCGGTGTCGAAGTCGTAGCAGTAGTACTCGGGGTGCTCCAGCGGGGCGGTCTCGGCGTCGCCCCCGCCCTGGCCCGCGGAGCCGAGGTCGGCCTTGTGGAGGATGTTCAGCCCCTCGGCGTAAGCGGCCATGATGCCGTACTCGATGCCGTTGTGCACCATCTTGACGAAGTGCCCGGCCCCGTTGGGCCCGCAGTGCAGGTACCCCTGCTCGGCGGCGGAGGGCTCCCCCTGACGTCCCTCGGTGCGGGGGGCCGCGTCGAAGCCCGGCGCGATCGCCTGGAAGATCGGGTCCAGGTGGCCGACCACGTCGGGTTCCCCGCCGATCATCAGGCAGTAGCCCCGCTCGAGGCCGAACACCCCGCCGCTCGTGCCGCAGTCGACGTAGTGGAGGCCCCGCTCGGCAAGGTCCGCAGCCCGACGGATGTCGTCTTGGTAGTAGGAGTTGCCCCCGTCGATGACGATGTCACCCTCCGAGAGCTCCGCGGCCAGGCGTTCGACGGTCTCGCCGGTGAACGCCGCGGGCACCATCACCCACACCGCCCGGGGCGCGTCGAGCTTGCCGGCGAGCTCGCCGAGCGACCCGGCGCCGGTGGCCCCCTCGGCCTCGAGGGCCTTCACCGCGTCGGGGTTGACGTCGTAGACCACGCAGGTGTGCCCGACGCGCGTGAGACGCCGCACCATGTTGGCTCCCATCCGACCCAGTCCGACCATGCCGAGCTGCACGAGCAGCCTCCTCGCGTGAGTGGTTGACGCCGGAGTTCTACCCCATCACGGCAGGAGCACCAGGTCGTCGCGGTGGACGACCTCGGCGGGGACGTCGCCGGGTAGCTCCGAGCTGCGCCGGCCGGCGAAGCCCCGGAGCCGCTCGGCGTCGTGGCGCACCAGTCCCTTGGCGAACACCGAACCGTCGGGGCCCGCGAGGGCGACGGCGTCGTCGGCGACGAAGCTCCCCTCCACCGTCACCACCCCGGCCGGCAGCAGCGACACGCCCCTCGAGGTGAGCGCCTCCCGGGCCCCCCCGTCGACGACGACGGTCCCTCGCGCCCCGACAGCGAACGCGATCCACAGCTTGCGGGCCGCCAGGCGCCGCGATCTCGGGCGGACCACCGTGCCCATCCCGGGGAGGTCGGCGGCGGCCGCGGTGAGCACGCCGGGGCGGGTGGCGTCGGCGATGACCGCCCGCACCCCGGACCAGGCGGCGATCTTGGCGGCCGACAGCTTCGAGGCCATCCCCCCGCTCCCCCGGTCGCTGCCGCCCCCGCCGGCGAGGGCTTCGAGCTCGTGGTCGACCTCGGCGATCTCCTCGATCAGAGAGGCCTCGGCGTCCATCCGCGGGTCGGCGGTGAGCAGGCCGGGAGCGTCGGTCAGGAGCACGAGCAGCTCGGCGGACACCAGGTGGGCGACGAGGGCGGCGAGCCGGTCGTTGTCCCCGAAGCGGATCTCGTCGTCGGCCACCGCGTCGTTCTCGTTGACCACCGGCACCACCCCGAGGTCGAGGAGGATCCGCAGCGTCTGGCGGGCGTGGAGGTACTGGGCCCGGTCGACGAAGTCGTGCGGGGTGAGCAGCACCTGCCCGCCGAGCAGCCCTGCCTCCCCGAGCGCCCGGCACCACTCGGCGAGCAGGTGCCCCTGGCCGACGGCGGACACCGCCTGGAGCAGCGCCACGTCCGCGGGACGACGCCCGCTGAAGCCCAGGGGGAGGAGGCCGGCGGCGATGGCCCCGCTCGTCACCACCACGACCTTCGCGCCGGCGGCCCTCAGCCCCGCCACCTCCGCGGCCAGCTTGGAGATCGCCGGCGGGTCGAGCGCCCCTTGCTCGTCGGTCACCGACGACGTGCCGACCTTGACCACCACGACCCCGCGGGTCACCGCTCCGGCCGGTAGTCGAGCTCGATGTCGCCGATGCGCACCCGGTCACCGTCGCGCGCCCCCGCCCGGGCGAGGGCCCGGTCGACGCCCAGCCTTCGCAGGCGCGCCTGGGCGTACTCCAGGGCCGAGCGGTCGGTGAGGTCGGAGAGGGCGACCGCCCGCTGCGCGGCCCGTCCGTGCACCACCCACGACCCGTCCCGGTCCGCCTCGACGCTCACGCCGGCGGGGAGGGGGCGGTGGACGGTGAAGCTCTCCGGGCGGGACAGGGCCGCCCGGGCGTCGGACACCAGCGTCGCCAGGCGCCGGACCAGGCCGTCGACCCCCTCGCCGGTGACCGCCGACAGGCACATCTCCGGGCGCCCCGAGCCGGCCGCGCCACGGGGCGCGGGCGCCGAGTCGAGCTTCGAGCCGACGACCAGGCGCGGACGCTCGAGCAGCTCAGGGCGGTAGCGACCGAGCTCCCTGAGGAGGACCACTTCTTGCTCTGCGGGGCTGCGTCCGTCGGCGGCGGCCAGGTCGCAGAGCACGACCAGCACCCGGGACCGCTCGACGTGGCGCAAGAACCGGTGCCCGAGGCCCCTCCCCTCGCTGGCTCCGTCGATCAGGCCGGGGATGTCGGCCACCACGTACTCCTGGTCGTCGAAGGCGACTACCCCGAGGTGGGGCTCGAGGGTGGTGAAGGGGTAGTCGGCGATCTTCGGCCGGGCGGCCGAGATCCGGGAGATCAGGGTGCTCTTGCCGGCGTTGGGGAACCCGACGAGCGCCACGTCGGCCATGAGCTTCAACTCGAGGTCGAGCCAGCGCTCCTCGCCCACCTCGGCCTGCTCGGCGAAGCCCGGGGCCCGGCGGCGGTTGGACAAGAAGCGGGCGTTTCCCCGACCGCCTCGGCCGCCGGCCGCGGCGAGCCAGCGGTCACCATCGACGGCCAGGTCCGCGAGCAGCGTGCCGTCCCGGTCGCGCACGACGGTGCCCTCCGGCACCGGGACCTCGAGGCCGGGGCCGCGGCGCCCGTGGCGCCCCTTGCCCGACCCGTGGGTTCCGTCGCCGGCCCGACGGTGGGGGTGGTCCCGGAAGCCGTAGAGCGACGCTACGTCACGGTCCGCGACGAGCCACACGTCACCGCCCCTGCCGCCGTCCCCCCCGTCGGGGCCACCCTTGGCTACGTGCGCCTCCCGCCGGAACGACACCGCGCCAGCACCGCCGTCACCGGCTCTCACGTGGAGCTGGGCCTGGTCGACGAAGGCGGGCACCGCCCGCCGCGCTCAGGTCGTGGGGGTGAGGACGTCGACCAGCCGGCGACCCTTGCGGGAGCCGAACTTGACCTTGCCGTCGGCCAGGGCGAACAGGGTGTCGTCCCCGCCGCGGCCGACGTTCTCACCGGGGTGGAAGTGGGTGCCGCGCTGGCGGACGATGATCGATCCGGCGGTGACCGCGGTGCCGTCGAACACCTTCACGCCGAGGCGCTGGGCGGCCGAGTCCCGGCCGTTGCGGGTGGAGCCGCCACCTTTGGTCTTGGACATCTCGCCTCGCCTCTACCGGCTGATGCCGGTGATCTCGATCGTCGTGTAGTGCTGGCGGTGACCCCAGTGGGTACGGGCCCGGGCCTTCGGCTTGTACACGAGACCGCGGATCTTCGGGCCCGACGCGGTGCCGACGATGCGGGCGGACACCCTGGTGCCGTCGAGCTGGTCGGGCCGGGCCAGCACGGTGTCACCGTCGACGAGCAGGACCGGGGTGAACGACAGCTCCGAGCCGGTCTCCCCGGCGAGCAGCTCGACCGCGAGGGTCTGGCCCTCCTCGACCCGCTCCTGCTTGCCACCGGTCTCGATCACTGCGTACACGAACGGGAGATGCTACCAGAACACCGGCTCACCCGTCGAGGAGCGTCGCGTCGAGGAGGAAGCCCCGGCCAGATCGGAA
>JAJZWW010000131.1:0-1360 GCA_021846485.1 Actinomycetes bacterium | reverse complement strand
TTGCGGGTCATCTCCACCAAGCCGAGCTCGGATATCTCGAAGACCTGGGTGCGGGTCTTGTCGCGCGCCAGGGCCTCCCGGAAGACCCTCACCACCTCCTGGCGGTTGGCGGCCACCTCCATGTCGATGAAGTCGATGACGATGATCCCGCCGATGTCCCGCAGGCGAAGCTGGCGGGCCACCTCCTCGGCCGCCTCCAGGTTGTTGCGGAAGACCGTCTCCTCCAGGTTGGAGGTCCCCACATTGCGCCCGGTGTTGACGTCGATCACCGTGAGAGCCTCGGTGCTCTCGACGATGAGCGACCCACCCGAGGGAAGCCACACCTTGCGGTCGAGGGCCTTGTGGATCTGCTCGTGGATGTGGTGGCGCTCGAACACCGGCAGGGGGTCGTCGCCGTCGTCGGCCAGCTCCACCCGCTCGACCAGCTCGGGGCTGATGCTCGCGACGTAGTCCCGGACCTCCTCGTAGAGGTCCCGGTCGTCGATCACCACCCCGCGGTAGTCCTTGTTGAACTCCTCCCGGATCACCCGCACCGCCATGCTCGGCTCCCGGTACAAAAGCGTCGGAGCCACCGAGGACCTGGCCTTCTCCTCGATGCGCTCCCACTGCCAGAGCAGCCGGCCGACGTCGCGCTGGAGCTCCTCGGCGGTGGACCCCTCCGCGGCGGTACGCACGATGATGCCGTGACCGGCGGGGCGTACCTCGTCGAGGATGCGCCGGAGGCGCTTGCGCTCCTCGTCGGGGAGGCGCTTGGAGATGCCGTAGGTGTCGCTGTGGGGGATCAGCACCACGAAGCGGCCGGGCAGCGACACCTCCTGGGCCAGCCGGGCGCCCTTGGCCCCGATCGGGTTCTTGGTCACCTGGCAGACGATCATCTGGCGGGGCCGGAGCAGCTGCTCGATGCGGGCATCCCGGGCCGGTCCGGGCAGCCGGCCCCGGGTCGGCTTGGAGGACCCCGCGGCGGGCGCGTCGAGCTCGTCGCGGTCGTAGCGGACGTCGCCGCGGTAGAGCACCGCGTTCTTCGGGGTGCCGATGTCCACGAAGGCGGCTTCCATGCCGGGCAGCACGTTCTGCACCCGGCCGAGGTAGATGTTGCCGTCGATCTGGGTCGCGTCGTCGGTGGGGCGCGACACGTAGTGCTCGATCAGCGACCGTCCCTCGAGCACCGCTATCTGGGTGGCCGTCGGCCCGACGTGGACGACCATCAGGTAGCGCCCGACGGGCCGTCCGTTGCGCTCCCGGCCGCGACGCCGCTCCAGGGTCTCGGCGTCCACCTCGGCCGGCTCGTCGACGAGGACCGCCTCCACCGGTCCGCGCCCGGCGCCGGCGCCGCCGCCGCCCCTCGTCCGGTTGCCTGCCC
>JAJZWW010000130.1 GCA_021846485.1 Actinomycetes bacterium | reverse complement strand
TCGAAGCCCCCTCGCCACCGCCTGGCGACAGCTCGACCGAGCCCTTGACGACTACATCGGCCGTCAGCTACTCGCCGCGTGACAACTTGACCTGTCCGTGAACTTGGAAGCGGGCAAGTCGAACTAGTCTAGGAACGGTGCTGAGCATCGCCGACGGTTGCGAGCCGACGCGGAGGCGGTCATCGAGGCTGGGGTCCCCGTGGCCGGCGGTGCGGGGGCGCAGCCCCGCATGGGCGCTGACTCGCCGGGCCGCTCGATCGGGCGGCCCTGTCCGGCTCAGCTCGGGTGCGGCCGGCCGTGGGCGGCGAGGACCGCGTCGGACAGCGGGGGCCACGCTTGGGCCGCCCAGGGGCCCCAGGGGGAGTCGGCCAGCTCGGCGCAGGCGACGCCGGCTACGGGGTCGACCCAGAGGAACGACCCGGAGCGGCCGAAGTGCCCGAAGGTCTGCGGGGAGTTGCGCCGGCCGGTCCAGTGCGGGTCCTTGCGGCCGCGGACCTCGAAGCCGAGCCCCCAGTCGTTGGGTCCCTGCCGGCCGTAGCCCGGGAGGACCCCGTCGAGGTCGGGAAACGCCACGCTGGTCGCCAGGGCAACCGTCTCGGGGGCTAGCAGGCTGGGGGCGAGCAGCTCGGCCCCGAGGCGGGCCAGGTCGGTGAGCGGGCCGTGTGCCCCGGCGGCGGGGGAGCCGTCGAAGCCGGTCGCTCGGAGGCCGAGCGGCTCGAGGGTCGCCGCGCGGAGGTAGTCGGCGAAGGGCATTTCGGCGGCGTCCTCCAGGGTCTGGCCGAGCAGCTCGAAGCCGGCGTTGGAGTAGATCCGACGGGTGGCCGGTGGGGCCAGCACCCGGGGGCTGTCGGAGGCCATCCCCGAGGCGTGGGCGAGCAGGTGGGCCACCGTCGAGCCTGCCGGGCCGGCAGGCCAGTCGAGCGCCAAGGTGCCCTCTTCGACCGCGACGAGCACGGCGAGCGCGCTGAGCAGCTTGGTCACCGACGCCCACGGGCGGGACCGGTCGAGATCGCCGGTGCCGGCCGCCAACCCCTCGGTGGTGACCACCGCCACGGCCGCGGTGACCGGCCAGGTGCCGACCGCCGCCAGCGGGTCAGCCACCACCCTCACCCGGGGCGTAGCAGCCCAGTGCGTCGGCGAGATCCTGCAGGTCGTGCTCCATCAGGCTGAAGTAGCTCTTCAACCCCTTGGGCCAGCCCCCGGGCGGCACACCGGTCAGCGGGTCGAGCCTGCCCAGGCGCACCCCCGTCTCCGCCTGCACCTCCAGCAGTCCGTCGGGCGGCTGCCAGATGTCCCGGTAGATCTCCTTGACGCCGAGCCGCCTGACCAGCGCCACCTCCCGGGCGACGGTCGCGGGGCTGGGACGCAGTGGGGCCGGGGTCGACCCGTCGATCGGCACCACCGTGATCGGGTAGCGGGAGTCGAGCACGCTGAAGGCCGCGTCCGAGGCGACCAGGGTGTGCCTCGGGCACTGCCCGAGCGTCCCTTGGTAGTCGGCGTCGAGCGAGTCGAGGAGGGAGATCTCGTCGGAGCGCCCGTTGGCGAACGTGGGGCGCGCTGCGGGGTCCACGCGCTCCAGCGCGGAGGCGATCGCCCGGGCGACCCGCTCCATGGCGTAAGGGTTGAGCCAGGCATAGCTTCCCGGCCCGCCCGCTGCGGTCGCCAGGTCGGCCACGTGGGCGGCTCCGGCGGCGGCAGTGGCCAGCGACGGCTGGAGCGAGCGGCTCATCTCCAGCACCAGGCCCGCGGAGCGGACCTCGGCGCGCTGCGCGGCGTCCAGGTGGTAGGTGAGCGGGTCCTCGCCGGCGGGGACCACGTCGAGCACCTTCACGTTGCCCTGCCCGATCTCCTCCGCGGCTTGCTGGAGGGGCCAGAGCCCGGTCACGACGGTGACCACTGGAGCGTCGCGGGTCCGGGCTGCGGGAGCGGGGCTCCCGCAGCCGGCGGTGAGGACGCTCAGGGCGGCGGCGGCGAGAGATCGGGCGAGGTGCCGGCGGGAGCACCTGGTGTGCGGTGCGGGCGTCTCGGGGTGCGCTCGGTTCACTCCTCGCCATTGCAGCGGCGCGCCGCCGGGTCGGCAAGTCGGCGAGGGGCGGGATCGCCGTCGTTCCCGCGCGCGGGGGCGTGCTCGCCGGAGAGGCCGTGCTCGCCGGAGAGGCCGTGCTCGCCGGAGAGGCCGTGCTCGCCGAGGGGCCCGATCTCCGATCCGGCTTCCCGCCAGCCGTCGACCAGGACTGGTAGGGCGGCCAGAGCGCGCTTCCAGCTTCCCGGTGCCGAGGTCACGTCGGAGTCGTGGAGCAGTACCGTCGCACCCTCTCGCATGGTGGAGCGGACCATGGCCACCACGTCGTTGGCCTCGATGCCAGGCTGCCAGTCCTTGCCCCATGTGGTCCAAAGGACCGTCTGCAGGTCAACGATGCGGGCCGCGACCAGCGAAGATGCTGAGAACGCCCCGTAGGGCGGGCGGAACCAGCGCACCTTCGTCCCGGTGGCTCCCTCGATCAGGTCCCGTGCGCGGCGCAGGTCGTCGGTTACCCACCACCACGGGCGCATCAGGTGGTTGGTGTGGGTGTCTCCGTGCACCCCGAGCTCGTGCCCTCGGGCGGCCAGCTCGGCGGTGAGCCCGCCGGCGCGGCGCACCTGCGAGCCGAGTAGGAAGAAGGTGGCCCGAAGCCCGAGGCGGTCCAGCTCGTCGAGGAACGCCGGTGTCGACACCGGGTCGGGGCCGTCGTCGAAGGTGAGAGCCACGTGCCCCGCCCTGCCCACGCCGGCGAGCCGGGGTGCGGCGACGCAGCGCAGCCGCCGGAGGCACACGAGCCCGGGCGCCAGATGGGCCATCGCCGCGCCGGCGGCGACTCCGGCGCCGAGTGCCAGGTGCCCGGAGGCGCCAGGGTGGCGCCGGCTGGTCGAGGGCACGGGCGCCCATCGTAGGGGTCCGGGCTGGCTAGCGTGTCGCCTGCCGGCGCACGGGTCCGGCGGCCGGGCGGCAAGGGCTGTCGCGAAGCGGGCCGTCGGTGCCACTGCTGTCGGCATCACTGACAGAGGGGAGCGCATGTGCGGGTGCCTTTGAACGTGGGGGACTTCTTGCGCCGGGCCGCCCAGGTGTACCCCGGGTCGCCGGCGGTCGTCGACGAGCCGGGCAGCCCCGGGTCGTGGGGGACGGTCACCTACGGCCAGCTCGAGGCCCGGGCCCGGGGCATGGCTCTGGCGCTCGAGGAGATGGGCGTGGGAGTCGGCGAGCGGGTCGCGATCGTGAGCCCCAACTCGGCGCGCTTCCAGGCGGCCTTCTTCGGGGTCAGCGCGTACGGCCGGATCCTCGTGCCGATCAACTACCGGCTCAACGCCGAGGAGATCGGCTACATCGTGGAGCACTCGGGAGCCTCGGTCCTGCTCGTCGACCCTGCCTCCGACGGAGTCCTCGCCGCAGTCCGGGCGCCTCGGCGCATCGTGCTCGACGGGTCGGCCGACGCCGCTCTGTTCGCCGAGGCATCGGCCGGCAGCCATCCCCGTGCGTGGGATGGCGGCGAGGACGACGTCGCGAGCATCAACTACACCAGCGGCACCACCGCCCGGCCCAAAGGGGTGCAGCTCACCCACCGCAACTGCTGGCTCAACGCGGTGACCCTCGGCTGGCACATGGGCGTGCAGGAGCAGGACGTGTTCATGCACACGCTGCCGATGTTCCACTGCAACGGGTGGGGGATGCCCTATGCAGTGACTGCGATGGGATGCAAGCAGGTGATCGTGCGCCGCATCGACGGGGAGGAGATCCTCGACCGGATGGAGGAGCACGAGGTGACGCTCCTCTGCGGCGCGCCGGCGGTCGTCAACGCGATCTTGCAAGCCGCCGACGTACGTGCCGCTGAGGCCCGCTACGTGCCGGGCCGCAGCGTGGTCCGCATGGTCGTCGCGGGCGCGCCGCCGCCGACCCGCACGATCGAGCGCGTCGAGGTGGACCTCGGATGGGAGTTCATCCAGATCTACGGCCTCACCGAGACTGCTCCCCTGCTCACCCTCAACCGGGCGCCGGTGTTCTGGGACGACAACCCGCCTTTCGAGCGGGCCCGGATGCAGGCGCGCGCCGGGGTGCCCGCTCTAGGGGTGGGCATCCGCACCGCGTCGGACGGTGAGATCCTCGCCCGCTCCAACCATGTCTTCGCCGGATACTGGCAGCAGCCCGAGGAGACCGCCGAGGCGCTCGCCGGCGGCTGGTTCCACACCGGTGACAAGGGCTTCATCGACGCCGACGGCTACCTCGTGGTCGCCGACCGCAAGAAGGACGTGATCATCACCGGCGGCGAGAACGTGAGCTCCCTGGAAGTCGAGGACTGCCTGTACGAGCACCCGGGGGTGGCCGAGGTGGCGGTGATCGGGGTGCCCCACGAGAAGTGGGGCGAGACCGTCAAGGCCTTGGTGGTCCGTCGCCCGGGCGAGGACCCCGATGCCGCGGAGCTCATCGCCCACTGCCGGGAGCGCTTGGCCCACTTCAAGTGCCCCACCTCGGTCGACTTCTTCGACTCCCTGCCCCGGACCGCCACCGGCAAGCTCCAGAAGTTCAAGCTGCGCGAGCTCTACCGCGACCCGTTTGCTCCCCGCCCGTACTGACCGACTTGTCGGTGCACCTACAGAGAAGGAACTTGCCTGCTGGACTTCTTCACCAGCTCTCACCTCGGGGTCTTGGGTGCGAAACAGTCCAGCAGGTAAAGGTAAGTTTCTCCTCGGTAACAGCCGGTTGTACTGGGGCGCCGGCCGCACTGCCAACACCAGGGTCTCGGCGGGCAGGTGGCTGCTACCCGGCCGATCCGGGGCGCCGCCGTTCGAGCCGGCGGCCGGCGATCAGGTCCACGACCAGGCCGGTCCAGCCGGTCTGGTGGGAGGCGCCGAGGCCGGCGGCGTCGTCCCCGTTGAAGTACTCGTGGAACCAGATCTGGTCCCGCCAGGCGGGGTCTTGCTGGAGCAGCTCGGTCCCGCCGAAGACCGGCCGGCGCCCCTCGGCGTCGCGAAGGAAGATCGAGACTAGCCGGCGGGACAGGTCCTCGGCTACCTCCGACAGGGTCACCTGGGTCGCCGAGCCGCTCGGGTGCTCGACGGTCAGCTGGTCGTGGAAGTACCGTCCGTAGCGGCCAAGGGCCTCGATCAGCAGGTGGTTGAGCGGAAACCAGACCGGACCCCGCCAGTTGGAGTTGCCGCCGAAGAGGTAGCTGGTGGACTCCGCCGCCTCGTAGTCGATGCTCGCCGTGCTCCCGTCGAGGACCATCGAGTAGGGGTTGTCCCGCAGCCGTGCGGACAGGGAGCGCACCCCGTGCTCGGAGAGCAGTTCGGCGGGGTCGAGGCAACGCTGGAGGACGCGCACCAGCCGGTCCCGGTCGACGACCGACAGCAGCCGGCGGTCCTGGTGGCCGGGCTGCTGGAGGTAGGCGACGTGGGCGGCGTACTCCGGCTTGTTGGAGCAGAACCACTCCATCCGTCGCCTGAAGTCGGGGAGGTCGGTGAGGTCGCCGTCCTCCAGGACCGCGGCAGCGAAGATGGCGATCAGCCCGGCGACCGACACCACCCGGATCGGGGTGCGGGTCCCGTCGTCCAGGGCGAGGACGTCGTAGAAGAAGCCGTCCTCGTCGTCCCAGAGGCCCTGGCGGCTCATGGCGTCGGCGATATAGGTGAAGTGCTCGAAGAACTTGGTCGCGATGTCCTCGTAGACGTGGTCGTGGTGGGCCAGGAGCAAGGCGATCTCGAGCAGGTCGAGCGAGAACATCGCCATCCACGCGGTGCCGTCGGACTGCGCGAGGTGCCCGCCACCCGGCAGGAGGTGCGAGCGGTCGAAGAGGCCGATGTTGTCCAGGCCGAGGAAGCCGCCCTCGAAGACGTTGGCTCCGTCGGGGTCCTTGCGGTTCACCCACCAGGTGAAGTTGAGCATCAGCTTGTGCAGCACCCGCTCGAGGAAATCGAGGTCGACGGTAGCGTCCTCACCCCTGGCGGCGCGCGCCGCAGCGTCGATCTCCGCTACCCGCAGCGCCGCCCAAGCGTGGACCGGCGGGTTGACGTCACCGAAGTTCCACTCGTACGCCGGTAGCTGCCCGTTGGGGTGCTGGTACCACTCCCGCCCGAGGAGGATCAGCTGGCGCTTGGCAAACGCCGGGTCCAGGTGGGCGAGCGCAACGCAGTGGAACGCCAGGTCCCACGAGGCGTACCAGGGGTACTCCCAGGGGTCGGGCACCGAGATCAGGTCCCGATTGTCGAGGTGGCGCCAGGTCGCGTTCCTCCCGCTACGGCGCTGTGGTGGCGGCGCCGGCTGGCCCGGGTCGCCGTCGAGCCAGCGCGCGACGTCGTAGTGGAAGAACTGCTTGGACCAGAGCATCCCCGCCGACGCCTGGCGAAGCACCAGGGCTTCGTCGTCGGTGGCATCGGGTGGGGTCAGCGAGGTGTAGAACTCGTCGGCCTCGCTCCGGCGGTCGGCGAGCACCCGCTCGAAGCCCTCGTCGAGGTCGGCGTCGGGATGGCGGGACCAGCGGAGGCGCACTGAAGCGGTCTGGCCGCCGGCGATCGTCAGGCGCCGGCGGAGCGAGGCCTTGGTGCCGGTGCGGTCGGGGTTGACCGTGGGGGCCCCGTGGATGACGTGGTCGGCGATGCCGTCCTTGGGGTAGGCCGGCCCGGGCACGCCGTAGAGGCGGTGCAGGTTGGTGTCGTTGTCGCAGAAGAGCGGCTCCCCGGTGCCCATCAGGTACCAGCCCCCGAGGCCCGGTGCCTCGGCTTGCAACACCACCCGGCTCGCCGACTCGGGGCTCGGCGCGCTCCCGGCCCCCGCAGGGCTCGCCGCCACGTACGCGATCGAGGGGCGGACTGCGCTCCGGTCCCAGCTCCAGCGGTTGCGGTACCAGACGGTCGGGAGCACTTCGATGGTCGCGGTGTCGGCACCTGCGTTGCGGACCTCGATCATCCAGCACAGGTCCTCGGGTCCCGCCTTGGCCCAGGTGACGGTGACCACCCAGTAGCGGTTTCGGGCGAACACACCGGTGTCGAGCAGCTCGTACTCGGGTTGGTGCCGGCTGCGGCCGGCGTTGGTGCCCCGGAGGTCGTCGTAGGGGAAGGGGTCCTGCGGGTAGTGGTAGCGCCAGCGAAGGTAGGAGCTGGTCGGGGTGGCGTCCAGGTACCACCAGTAGTCCTTGACGTCCTCGCCGTGGTTGCCCTGTTCGTTGGTGAGGCCGTAGGCGCGCTCTTTGAGGATCGGGTCGACTCCGTTCCACAGGCCGAGCGCGAGGCACACGAGCTGCTGGTCGTCGCACACGCCGGCGAGGCCGTCCTCGTTCCAGCGAAAGGCGCGCGACGAGGCGTGTTCGAAGGGGAAGTACGCCCAGGCGTCACCGTTGGCCGAGTAGTCCTCGCGCACTGTGCCCCACGCCCGTTCGGAGAGGTACGGGCCCCACCGCCTCCAGGGCACCGCCTGGCGGTCGGCCTCGTGCAGGCGGGCCTGCTCGGCGCTCCGGGGCACCCTCCCGTCGGCCTGGACCCTGCTCGATGGGTTGGGGGCGTCAGCCGTCACCGGGACCTCCTGGTCGTCGCACGCCCGGAGCGTACGAGTCCGCCGGAGGGCGAGTCGAGCGACAGGGCCCGACGACCGCCGCCGGCCGACGACCGTGACCGGGACGGTGTCCCGGGGGCCGGATCGCTCCGGGTTGCGCGAACTACCCGTAGTTGCTGGGATGTTGGGTCCCGTCAGGCATCGAATCCCTTGACTTGCAAGGGAAATACTTGACCTGGGGCCGAAAAAGCTCTTTGATGTCACATCTTCCCCAAGCGCCAGGAGGTGGCGGTGAACAAGTCAGAGCTCGTCGAAGAGGTGGCCTCGGCTGCCGGTCTCGACCGAAAGCAGGCCGAGGCGGCTATCGGGGCCTTCGTGGACTCGGTGGTCGCGAGGACCCGGGCGGGTGAGAACGTCTCGATCTTCGGGTTCGGGATCTTCAAGCCCACCTCCCGGGCCGCCCGGACCGGCCGCAACCCCCGTACGGGGGATCCGGTCAAGGTCGCCGCGTCGAAAGGGGTCAAGTTCCAACCCTCCACCGGTTTCAAGGCGGCCCTCAACTCCAAGAAGGGCCCGGCCAAGAAGGCCGCGGCCAAGACCCCGGCGAAGGCGCCGGCCAGGTCCGCCGCCAAGGCCCCGGCCGCCAAGGCGACCACCGCGAGGGCGGCGACCAAGGCCCCGGCCGCCAAGGCG
>JAJZWW010000129.1 GCA_021846485.1 Actinomycetes bacterium | reverse complement strand
GCCGGGAGCCGGCCGGTAGCCTGGGTCTCGATGACCGACCAGCAGCTACCGCCAGGGGCGCGCATCTCGAGCGGGGCGTTCGGACCCAACGCCTGGCTCGTCGACGACATGTACGAGCAGTACCGCTCCGATCCGGGCTCGGTCAGTCCCAGCTGGCGGGAGTTCTTCGAGGGGTACCGTCCCGGTGGGGTGAACCTGGCGCGCCCGTCGCTCGACGCCGGCACCGCCGAGGCGCTGGCCAGCGCGGCGGCTGCGGTGGCCCCGTCGGTCCCGACACCGGCGGCACCCGGGCCCTCCGAGGACCGCGCCCCGGCCGGGAGCCGTGGTGGCGTCGAGCGTGCTGCCATGCCGGTCGGGCCTGCAGGTCCGGCACCGGCGGCCACCTCCCCGGCCGCTCCGGTAGCCGCCCCCCGGTCGGCGCCGGCCGGGGGCGCCAACGGGGTCGTCACCCCGTTGCGGGGCGCTGCCGCCCGGGTCGTGACCAACATGCAGGCCAGCTTGGAGGTCCCGACCGCCACGAGCTTCCGGGTGGTGCCCGCCCGCCTCCTCGAGGTCAACCGCCGGATGCTCAACGAGGAGCTCTCCCGCACCGGGACCGCCGGCAAGGTCAGCTTCACCCACCTGATCGCCTACGCGGTGGTGGAGGCGCTGCGAGCCGCACCCGCCCTCAACTCGAGCTTCGTGCCCCCCGATCCCCGGGAGGCCAAGGGGACCCCGATGGTCGTCCACCACGACCACGTCGGCCTCGGGTTGGCCGTCGACGTCGAGAAGCCCGACGGCAGCCGGACCCTTCTGGTCCCGGTCATCCGCGACGCCGACACCCTCGACTTCCGGGGCTTCTGGCTCGCCTACGAGGACCTCATCCGCAAGGTCCGGACCAACAAGATCGGCGCCGACGACTTCGCCGGGGCCACCGTCACGATCACCAACCCCGGGACGATCGGCACGGTCCAGTCCGTGCCCCGCCTGATGCCCGGCCAGGGGGCGATCATCGGGGTGGGAGCCATCGAGTACCCGGCCGAGTGGCAGGCGGCCGACGAGCGGGTCCTCGCCGAGCTCGGGGTCTCCAAGGTGGTCGCGGTCACCTCGACCTACGACCACCGCATCATCCAGGGGGCCGAGTCGGGGCTGTTCCTACAGAAGCTGCACCAGCTGCTGGCCGGCGAGGACCGCTTCTACGACCGGGTGTTCCGGGCCCTCGGGGTTCCCGCCGAGCCGGCCCGCTGGGGCCAGGACCGCAACGCCCTCGACGGCTCCGACGGGAACCTGGCCCACGTCCACAAGCAGATCGAGGTCGACACCCTCATCAACATGTACCGGGTCCGGGGGCACCTGATCGCCCACCTCGACCCGTTGGACTGGAAGGAGCCGGTGGTCCCCGCCGAGCTGGACATGGCTACCTACGGGCTGACCGTGTGGGACCTGGACCGCCAGTTCATCGTCAACGGCCTCGCCGGCTACGACCTGCTCCGCCTCTCGGAGCTCCTGGCGGTGCTGCGCGACGCCTATTGCCGCACGATCGGCGTCGAGTACGGCCACATCATGGAGCCCTCCCAGAAGCGCTGGATCCAGCAGCACGTGGAGGGCGTCTCCCCGGCGCTCAACGCCGACGAGCACCGCTGGATCCTCGGCCGGCTCAACGCGGCGGAGGCCCTCGAGCAGTTCTTGAACACCAAGTACATCGGCCAGAAGCGCTTCGGCCTCGAAGGCGGCGAGGCGGCGATCCCGCTCATCGACGCCATCCTCGACGACGCGGCGGCCGCCGGCCAGACCCGCGCGGTGCTCGGCATGGCCCACCGCGGGCGGCTCAACGTGCTCATCAACATCGTCGGCAAGGAGTACGGAGAGCTGTTCGAGGAGTTCGAGGGCAACATCGACCCGGGTACCGTCCAGGGATCCGGGGACGTCAAGTACCACAAGGGCTTCGTCGGCAAGTTCGTCGGGCGCTCGGGCAAGTCGCTCGACGTGGTCCTCTCCTCCAACCCGTCCCACCTGGAGGCGGTCGACCCGGTCGTAGAGGGCATGGTGCGCGCCTACCAGGACCAGGCTGCCGCCGAACCCGGCTCGGACCACCCCATCCTGCCGTTGCTGGTCCACGGCGACGCCGCCTTCTCCGGCCAGGGGGTGGTCGCCGAGACGCTCAACATGTCGGCCCTCCCGGCCTACGAGACGGGTGGGACCATCCACCTGGTCATCAACAACCAGCTGGGCTTCACCACCAACCCCGAGTCGGCCCGCTCCTCGGTGTACGCCACCGACGTCGCCAAGACCGTCCAGGCCCCGGTGTTCCACGTCAACGGCGACGACCCCGAGGCGTGCGTGCGGGTGGGTCGCCTGGCGTTCGCCTTCCGCCAGGCGTTCCACAAAGACGTGGTGATCGACATGGTCTGCTACCGCCGCTACGGCCACAACGAGCAGGACGACCCTTCGCTCACCCAGCCGTTGCTCTACCAGATCATCAAGGAGCACCGCAGCGTCCGCAAGCTCTACACCGAGGCGCTGGTGCGCCGGGGGGTGCTCACCCTGGAGGAGGCAGAGGAGGCCCTCGACGACTTCTCCCGCCGTCTCCAGGCGGCGCTCGAGCAGACCCGGGCGTCCGCGCCGCCCCGCCCGACGAGCCTGCCGCCCGCGCCGCCGCCGGCGCCGGTCCTACCGCCCATCCCGACCGGGGTGGGCGTCGAGACCCTCCAGCGGGTGGTCGACGCCATCGCCGCGGTCCCCGACGGGTTCACCGTCCACCCCAAGCTCCTCAGGGTGTTCGAGGGCCGGGCGAAGCTCTGGGCGGGGGGCGAGGTCGACTGGGCCCTCGGCGAGCTGCTCGCCTACGGCACCCTTCTCGCGGAGGGCCACGACGTCCGGGTCGTCGGCCAGGACACCCGCCGGGGGACCTTCGGGCACCGCAACGCCGCGCTGGTCGACTGGGTCACCGGCGAGGAGCACGTCCCCCTGGAGCACGTCGGTGCGATCGGCGACGGTCCTGCCGGGCGGTTCTCCATCTACGACTCGCTGCTGTCGGAGTACGCTGCCCTCGGCTTCGAGTACGGCTACTCGCTGGTCCAGCGCGACGCCCTGGTCGCCTGGGAGGCGCAGTTCGGCGACTTCGTCAACGGTGCCCAGGTGGTCATCGACCAGTTCCTCGCCGCCGCGGAGATCAAGTGGGCGCAGACCTCGGGGCTCACCCTCTTGCTGCCCCACGGCTACGAGGGCCAGGGGGCCGAGCACTCCTCGGCCCGCATGGAGCGCTTCTTGGAGCTGTGCGCCGAGGACAACATGCAGGTCGCCGACGTGACCAGCGCCGCCCAGCTGTTCCACCTCCTGCGCCGCCAGGTGCACCGGAGCACCCGCAAGCCGCTCGTGGTGTTCACCCCGAAGCGCTACCTGCGCGGCCGTGAGTCGCGCAGCCCGGTGGAGGAGCTGACGACGGGCAGCTTCCGGGAGGTCCTCGACGACCCGGTGCTGGCCGGCGACGGTGAGGTGCGCCGGGTAGTGCTCGCCACTGGAAAGGTCGCCGTCGACCTGATCAACGCCCGCTCCTCGGCCGGGGGCCGCAACGACGTGGCCGTGGTACGCGTCGAGCAGCTCTTCCCCTGGCCGGGGGACCAGGTCGCCGGGGTTCTCGCCGGCTACGCCAACGCCGAAGAGGTGATGTGGCTGCAGGAGGAGCCCCGCAACATGGGTGCGTGGAGCTTCGTCCGCGACCGGCTCTCCAACCTGACCGGCGGTGACTACCGCCTCTCGTGCGTCGCCCGGGCGGCCTCCGGGTCCCCGGCGACGGGGAGCCACGCGATGCACGAGCTGGAGCAGGCCGACCTGCTGGAGAGGGCGTTGCGGCGATAGCGCCGGTCCTGCCACCGGCGCGGCCGGCAAGGCCGGAACGCAACGCCGCCGCGCTCTCGCCGGGGTCCCGCCAGCGACCTTCCCCGGACCCGGCGGTGAGGGGGATCGGGCGACCGTCCCTCGGATCGGCCCGCGCGCATGGTTGACTACATCACTGTCATGTCGCCTCGCCACGTCGTCGTCGACGGCTCGAACATCGCCACCGAGGGCCGCAACCTCCCGAGCCTCGCCCAGTTGGACCAAGCGGTACGGGAGTTCCTGGCCGAGAACCCCGACGACGTCGTCACCGTCGTGGTCGACGCCTCCTTCGGGCACCGCATCGACCCCTCGGAGCTGAAGACCTTCGAGGAGGCGGAGCTCGCTGCGGAGGTCGTCTCGCCGCCGGCCGGGGCGATCGGGCGGGGCGACGCCTTCTTGCTGCGCATCGCCGAGAAGACCGGCGCCACGGTGCTGTCCAACGACTCTTTCCAGGAGTTCCACGGCGAGCACGAGTGGCTCTTCGACAAGGGTCGCCTGATCGGCGGCAAGCCGGTCCCCGGGGTCGGCTGGATCTTCACCCCCCGGACCCCGGTGCGCGGCCCGAAGAGCCGGGAGGCGGTGAAGGAGGCCAAGCGGAGGCGTCGCAGTCCAGAGGTGGTCGAGGGGGTCACCGGACTCGACCTGGCGGCGGCGCGCCGCGGTAGCCGGGGGAAGAAGGTGGAGCGGGCGATCGCCACCGCCACCGACGAGGCAACCGAGAGCGCCGAGGGGACCCGCCGCCGCCGCCGGGGGAGCGAGCCGCCCTCGAACCCGGTCAACGCCCCGCTGGAGTTCATCAACTTCATCGCCAGCCACCGCCTGGGCAGCCAGGTCGAGGGGACCGTCGAGTCGTTCTCCTCCCACGGGGCGTTCGTGATCATCGAGGGTGCCACCTGCTACCTCCCGCTGTCGGCGATGGGGGACCCGCCGCCCAACAAGGCGCGAGAGGTGGTCTCCAAGGGTGAGACCCGCAGCTTCGTGGTCCAGGCGTTCGACCCGCTCCGCAGGGGGGTGGAGCTGGCGATCCCGGGCTTCGAGCACCTCGCCGCCGGGGTCACCGACGAGACCGTCGAGGCGGAGATCGACCCTCACAGGGAGGAAGACGACGAGGTGGCACCGGACGTCGCGGCGAAGCCGAAGCGGAGCCGGCGGCGGGGGCGGGGACAGGTGGCGGCGGAGGCTGGTGGGTCGGCGGAGGCTGGCGGGTCGGCGGAGGCTGGCGGGTCGGCGGAGGCTGGCGGGGGGCCGGTGCGCGAGCGGACCCCGGCGAGGAGGAGGGCTGCCGGGGTACCGGGCGGAGGGCCGGTTGCTGGTGGGTCGGTCGCCGGAGCGCCGGCTTTCCGAGCGCCAGCGGTCGAGGCAGTTGTCGCCGAGGCGGTGGGGTCGGCGGAGGCCACGAAGGCGCCGGCCCGATCCGCGGGGAAGGCGTCGGCCCGGACCGCAGGGAAGGCGGAGGATCCGAACGGAGCGAAGGCGGACGCGCCGGCGAAGAGAGCTGGCAGGTCGCGGCAGGGGGCGCCGGTCGGGGCGACCGAGGAGGCGGTGGTCGGGTCGGCTGGGGCGGGGGGTGCGGCCGGAGCTGAAACGGCCGAGGTGTCCCCCACCAAGGCCCGCCGGGCGCCCCGGGCAAGGGTCAAGGCCTCGGGGGCCGGCACCTCGGAGGTGGTAGCCGGGACCGGCCCACCCGAGACGACCCGGACGTCGAGGGCGGCCGGGTCGAAGAAGGCCGCCGCCGCTTCAGGCGGCCGAACCGAGACAACGGCGCCTGCAGGCCCGAGCGCAGGGGTTGCGGCGGCTCCGAGCGCAGGCGGTCGGTCGGCACCCCGCAGGGCCGGTGCTGATCCTGCCGAGCCGCCCCCCACCGGCGGCACTCCCGCCGACGTGGCTGGCGAGCCCGCGGCCCGCGCCAGGTCGCGGAGAGCACCTCGAGCTCGCGTGGAGCCCGAGGCCGTGGAGCCGGACCCGGGCGGCAAGCCGGCGGCGGCTCGGACGGTCCGCAAGCCGAGGGCGGCAGGGGGGGGCGCTGGGCCCGGCGACGGCGCGGCTGGACCGGAGACATCGGCCGACCCGGTAGCCAAGCCGGCTCGGTCCCGACGCCTGGCCGCCGCGGTCCGTGAGGGGCGCAGCCAGGCGACGGGGAGGGCCGAGAGCCCGGCCCGCCGGCGGGAGCCACCGGGCAGCTCCGCGGGCTGACGGCCGCCGCCAGCCGACCCGGCTCCCCGGCGGAGGAGCCAGCCGGGGACACCGGGGACACCGGGGACGGTGGGTGGCGGGGTGTCGGCGTGCCGGGGTGGTTGCCCGGGCCCCTACGATCGGTTGGCGATGCGCCTCGCTACCTGGAACGTGAACTCCTTGAAGGCCCGTTTGTCGCGGGTGGAGGAATGGCTGGCCTACGCCCGGCCCGACGTCGTCTGCCTCCAGGAGACCAAGCTGTCTGACGCGGCCTTCCCCCACCTGGCATTCTCCGCTCTCGGGTACGAGTCGGTGCACCACGGCAACGGCCGCTGGAACGGGGTGGCGATCCTCTCGCGGGTCGGTGTCGACGACGTCGTACCCGGATTCGCCGAGGGGGTCGAGGCGGACACCGACACCCGCGTGCTCACCGCCCGCTGCGGCGGGGTCTCGGTGACGAGCGTGTACGTGCCCAACGGGCGCTCACTCGACGACGAGCACTACCGCTACAAGCTCGACTGGCTCGCCAAGCTCAGGGAGCACCTCGCGGTGGTCGCCTCGCCGGCGGAGGAGGTGGCGGTGTGCGGGGACTTCAACGTCGCCCCCGAGGATCGGGACGTATGGGACCCCGGGGCCTTCGCCGGGTCCACCCACGTGAGCCCGCCCGAGCGCGAGGCGCTGGCCGCGCTCGGGTCATGGGGTCTGTCGGACGGGTTCCGTGCCTGCTACCCGCACGAGGATCAGCTCTACAGCTACTGGGACTACCGCTCCGGGGACTTTCACGAGCACCGCGGGATGCGCATCGACCTGGTGTTGCTGTCGGAGCCGCTCGAATCCAGGGTCAAGTGGTCCCTGGTCGACCGCAACGCCCGGAAGGGCAAGCAACCCTCCGACCACGCCCCGGTGCTGGTGGACCTCGACTACCGAGCTGACCGTTCGCAGGGGGCCCGGTCCTGACCGTCGGACCGACCCGGTGGGCACATCCCCCTGGAGGGCGATCACCACTGGATGGCGAAGCGGTCCGCCGCGGATACCGGATACCTGGATGGACGGAAATCCTACCCCGAGGCGCGACGATCCCGCTGGTCGAGCGCGCATCGGTAGTTCCAGCCCGGGCGCTGACCGACGGTTCCCAGCGGCTGCCGGTGGCCGAGGCCCTCAGCTACCGACGCCAGCGAGGAGCGGGCGGCGCCAGGCCGGTCCCTCCAGGCCGCGCAGGTCAGCAGGCCAGTCGCTGGTCACGTCCCACGGTATCGGCAGGGCGGCCGACCCGGAGCCGACCAGCGGGCGGGGCCGGCGGGGGCTGGTTGCCCCGGCACTCCCCCCGCGACCCCGGTAGACGATCAGGCCGGTGAGGGGGTCGGGAACGGCGTCGAGCGCGGCGACTACGGTGCCGTTGGACCGGAACGCCTCCCAGGCGGACTCGTCCTCGAATGCCATCTCGAGCACGACGCCCCAGGGGTGGGAGTGCCACTCCCAGTCGGTGGCGCCACAACCGAGCGCTGATCCGATGAGCGCGTCGGTCCAAGCCTCGGCCCAGCCGAGCGCCGAGGATGCACCGTCGAACACTTCGACCGAGTACCACTGAGCCATGTCGCCCTACATGCTACCCGGTCGGCCCCTCCGGGGGAAGGGGGTAGCCAGTCCGACCCCCCGGGCACTGCCAGCGGATCCGTGGGTGAGCGCAGCGCCAGGGCATCGCCGGCATGCTGGGATGGGAACGCATGCGGGGATGGGAACGCGCGGCGGGGTTCGGGCGTCGAAGAGGACATGAAGGTGTGTTCATGGCCGTCGCGCTCCTCGTCGGCGCCTTGGGCGCCGGTCCCTTCGCCTGCCTGGTACGAGGCGACGGGTCACGCGGTAGGACGGGTTAGGGATTGACAAAGATCATGGCATCCAACAGGCTCGTCCCGGGACGGGCGCATATCCTTGGCACAGCGCGCCATCACCTCCTAGATACGGTGGGACACACGTGGGTCTGCTGACCAGCACCGGACACCATCGGCTCAGTCCAGCAACGCTGGCGGGCCGTGCCGAGCGCGCCACGGAGGCAGCGCAACGGCATCGCCGGCGCTGGCCCCTGCGCCTGGGCATCGGCACCGGAGTCGTCGTCGTGCTGGCCGGCGCCGCCATGGCGCTCGCCGTCACCCTGGGCCGCCCCAAGATCTCGCTCTCGTCGTCGAGCCGTGGCGACTTCCGCGTGAGTCTCGCTGGCTT
>JAJZWW010000128.1 GCA_021846485.1 Actinomycetes bacterium | reverse complement strand
CCGCCACTGGTGGATGCTCCGGGGCGGTCCCATCACCGGCGGAGCGGTGGTCCCATCCTCGTGGCGGAACTCACCTCAAGGTGGTCCCATGCTCGTGGCGGGCGACACGCAGGTCGGAGCCGACGATCTCGATCTCCTGGACCGGGAACCCGGCGACCGCGAGGCGGTCGACCGCGGCGTGCGCCTCGGCGTAGGTCGCGTAGCTCGCCACCGTGTTCCACGAAGTGACCCTCGGCACCTCTCCGGGCCCCCCGGGGAAAGTCGCTCCAGCTTCGTCGTAAGGCATCTGGGCGTCCACCTCCGCGATGTTCCGAGTAGGTGCATGCCCCGTCGGGGCCCGGTTCACACCTGGCCGACCACGCCTGCCGCCGCCCGGAGCGCGGAGGGCGGTCGCGGCCCGGGGGGCGGGCGCGGGCCGCCGAGCCGGCGAGCCGGCCACCTGGTAGGACAGGGGGGTGGTGTTGATGCGCCACCCGGGCCCGCTCGGGTACCTGGCCCTCAGTCAGATCGCCCTCGGCGGGCTGGTCGGGGTCTGCGTCGCGGTCTCACCCGGTGTCGTGCTCGGCGCCGACGAGGGCGGGGTCAGCAACTATGGCGTGCGGGCCGCCACCGTCGTGCCCTACACCCTCGCGTTCGCCCTCTGCGCGGTGGGCCTCCGGGCTGCCGCGGCAGCGCTGCCCTCGTACCTGCCCGCTCGCCGCCGGCTCGCCGGCGGGATGGATGCCACCGCGGCGGGGCTCGTCGCGGTGCTCGCCTCCACCTACCCCTACAAGCTCGACGCGGCCCTCGGCGAGCTGCACCTGGCGCTGGCGATCCTCCTGTTCGTGGTACAACTCGTCTTCATCACCTGGATGGTGTTCGTCGCCTGTCCCCGCCCGGCCCCCATCGCCCTCTGGACGGCCTGGGCCGCCGGGGGCGTCCTCGGGGTCGTGACCCTCGTCGGAGCCGCCCACCTGCTGTTCGCCGCGCAGGCGGACATGTCGGTCGGCTTCGGCCTCGCGACCCTCGCGGTCACCGCCAGGCTCCTCGACCAGGCAGCAACGGGTGGGCTCCGGCGTCTCGGTCCCCATTGATGCGTGCGACGACGCGCGATCCACTCGTTGCCATGTTCGTCAGCCGACACGGTGATCGGACTCAGCCCCAGCCACCTGGCCGTCGCCTCGCGGACAGCCGACCACCCGCAGCGTGTGTTGAGCGACTTCGTCGAGGCCGCCGCCGGGGCTCACGCCGGCGTTTGAACCAGGCCACCGGGCGCTCCGTTTTCGGCTGTCCGCAGAGGGATCCCCATCCGGTGTTCGAGTTGGTCACCACTGCCCCTGCTCGGGGATCCTCAACTCGGACTACTCCGCAACCTGTACAGGTCGGGTAGTGTAGGGTCCATGTCTGAGATCGGTGTAACCGAGGCCCGCGACCAGCTTGGCCAGTTGGTGAACCGGGCGGAGTACAACGAGGAACGGATCGTCCTGACTCGCAACGGGCGAGCTGTGGCGGCGATCGTGCCGGTGGACGTGCTCCGGGACCTGGAGGCAGCCGAGGATGCGGCCGACCTGGAAGCGGCCCGCCGTGCGGCAGCCGAGCCTGGTCCGAACGTGCCCCACGCGGAGGTGTGGGGCGATCTCCTCGCCGATGAGGTACAACACCGAAGCGCGTGAGCCACGCGATCGAGTGGAAGGCCTCAGCTCGAAAGGAACTGCGCGGCATCGACGTTTCGGCACGTCGGCGCGTCCTGTCCACGGTTGACCGGTTGGGCCAAGACCCGCGACCGACCGGATCAGTCACCCTCACCGGTTCTCCCGGGTGGCGCCGTATCCGCGTCGGCGGCTACCGCGTCGTGTACGAGGTTCGCGACGAGTCTCTCGTCGTGCTCGTCCTCCGTGTCGGTCCCCGAGGCAGCGTCTACCAGCACTTCACCGGGTGACGCGGGCAGGCGTCCGGATGCGGATCCTCATCCGACACGAACCTACGTTCGCTCGGCGGACGCCGCCGAACGTGCCGTAGGACGTTCGGCTGCTGCGACCGGGGTAGATGGTGATGCAGGGGCAGTCGCAGGGACCACCGCTTCGCCGTCATCGCTATGTGGCCGCCGGCCAGTAGGTCTGCGAGCATGGTCGGATGCACCGCGTAGAGCCGCTCACGGTGGACCGGTGGGAGGACTTCGCTCGGCTTTGCCGTGCGATGGGCCCGAACCGCTCGTGTTGGTGCATGTGGTGGCGTCACGATGGCCAGCCCCAGGACTTGAAGGCCCGTGAAAGGGCGCTCCGGCTCGTTGAGCGGTCAGGTCATCCGGTGGGGCTCCTCGCCTACAGCGGCGAGGAGGTGGTGGGCTGGGCGGCGGTCTCGCCGCGTGAGGAGTACCCGCGTCTGAACAGCGGACGCGACACCGCCCCCGTCGATGACCAGGAAGGGGTGTGGGTGCTCCCCTGCTTGTTCGTGGTGGAGGAGCATCGGCGTGAGGGTGTAACGGTCGCGTTGGTTGGTGCGGCGGTCGAACTCGCCCACTCGATGGGCGCGTCGGTGATCGAGGCCGTGCCCGGCGACCCGGACACCCTGCAGCGCACCCCTTCGGCGTCCTACACCGGCACGGTGGGCCTGTTCGGTGCCGCTGGGTTCACCGAGGTCGCCCGGAGGACTGCGAAGGGCCGGGTCGTCATGCGGCGGGACCTGCAGGCCGAGTAGCACCACACCTGGCGCGACCGGGCCGGTAGCCGCCCGCCGGGGTGTCCGGTTGTCGGCTCCTACCTGCACGGCCCGGGCGAGCAGCCCGCGAGTGTCGAGTGCTGGGAGCAGCCCTGCATCGCGTTCACGACCTTTGGTTCCTGGACGGTCCGCACGAGCCGTGGAGACGGCGAGGTGTCACCGAACGTGGTCCTCGTCGGTGGTGCCGGGGCCACCCACGACATTCGCCATCCCCACCCACGGACTCGATGATCGCCTCATCTGCCGTTGGGGAGGCCAGCGTCGCGGAACGGCCATCAGGAATCTGAATCAGGAGGCGAGACCGAGAAATATCACGAGGGAGCGTGAGAGCACCAACATGTCAGCACCGGACACGGCCCCGATCCGTGTTCCGAGCTTGGATCGGGGCATCGTGGTGAGCTTGTCGACCATGAGACTGCTGGGCTGGGTCAAACCGGTATTGGCGCCTCGGTGCAGCGGGATGCGCAGCAGCGGGATCTCGGTTGGATCCGTCGTGAGCGGACAGACGGTGATCGAGTCGGTGGCGTCGAAGCAGTCATCTTGCACCACGAGCACCGGCCGCGGCCTGCTCGCGTATTGCCTCCCCCCAGCCGCGGTCCACAGTTCTCCGCGCCTCACTCCTCCGCGTCACCCTCGTCACCGAACCACGAGATGGCGTCGACGAAGGCCTGGTCCTCGGCTGCGTGCAGGCTGGTTGCCGCCAGCGCGGACTGGCGATGAGCTTCGGCGGAGAACTCTGGCGCCCGCACGTCGGGCACCCAGATCTGCACCGGGCGTAGTCCCTGTCGGCGCAGCCGTGCCCGGTGGTCTGCTACCCGCTGGCGAGTGGTAGGGGACCTTCTCTGATCGGCCACCTCGCCAGGTTACATGTAACAGCGTCGGAGGTCAACGGGTCGATCCTGAGGTGCGCCCGGTCAGGGATCCCTCGGCGATACCGGTCGCCAGCCGGTCGGCGGCCGCCCCGGAGAGGTCCTGGCGGAGACCGGTGGCCAGCGGGGCACCGGCTCGGCGGGGGCCGGGGCGACCTGCCGGGCGCGGAGGGCTGTGCCGGCGGGCGGGGTATTTCCCCTCGATCCCGCGGCCGGCGCGACGGGCGGCACCCCGAGATCCGCGCTTCGGCGCGTCCGGCGTCGACCTCTCCCCGGCGTCGCCGTGCGGGTCGTCTCAGCTCAGGGTCTGCCAGGGAGCGGCCGGGTCGCCGCGAGGCGGCGGAGCTCGGCCAGCTCGACGTCGTCGGGCGGGTCGCTGCGGGCCAGGTCGGGGGAGACCCGCAGGTCCCATCCGGTCGCCGGGGCCGTCGCCGAAGCCGACCGAGGTGCGGAAGTCGACCCGTGCTACGAGTGCGCGGGCTGTGGCGGATCATCACGTAGACCTCCCCGGCCGCCGAGGCGATCTCGGGCGCCCCGCCGGCGCCGGGGAGGCGCACCGAGGGGCGCTCGTAGTCGCCGACGACCGTGCTGTTCAAGTTGGCGTGACGGTCGACCTGGGCGGCGCCGAGGAACCTGACGTCGATCCGGCCGGCCTGCAGCCAGTAGTTGAAGATCTCCGGCACCGGAACGACCGTGTCGGAGCTCTCGGCCAGCTCGCCGTCGCCGATCGACAGCGGCAGCCGGGACGGCTTGGCCCCGACGCAGCCCGACTCGTAGACGAGCACCAGGCGGGGGGCGTGGTCGCCCGGGCCAGGTTGCACGCGCTGCTCGGCAGACCGATGCCGACGAAGCAGACCTGGCCGTCGGACAGCGCCCGGGCGGCGGCAACCGCCTTCATCTCCGAGGCGGCGAACCCGGCGGTCACGCCCGCAGCCCGGCGGTCACGGCGTCGTCTCGGCGTGCCCGACGCCGATCACGTGGGTGTCGATCCACTCCCTGAACGCCTCCCGGTCGCGGCTGATGGCGTCCCAGGCGACGTAGAAGTCGTTGTCCCGCTCGGAGTACCCGGCGGTGTAGGACGGGTGAGCGCCGCCGGGGGCAACGGCGACCGCAGTCAGCGCCCAGGTGGGCAGCACGACCGCCCCCGGCACCGGGTCGAGGCGTTCGACGATCTCTTCGACGGTCACCAGCGAGCGGGACGCGGCGAGCACCGCCTCCTTCTGCACCCCGACGATCCCCCAGAGCTGCACGTTGCCCTCCCGGTCGGCGCGCTGGGCGTGGACCACCGCCGAGTCGGGGTTGATCGCGGCGACCGCCGCGAGGCTCTCCCCGGTGAACGGGCAGGTGACCGGCCGGTAGTGGGCGGCCCTGCCGGCCAGGTCGGTGCCGGCGTAGCCGCGCATCACCGCGAACGGCAGCCCCGACGCGCCGGCGACGTAGCGGTTGACCAGGCCGGCGTGGGTGTGCTCGTCGAGCTCGAGGGGCGCCGGCCAGCCGCGCTCGAAGGCGTCCCGGAACCGGTGCAGCGAGCCGACCCCGGGGTTGCCGCCCCAGCCGAAGACCAGCCTGCGGACCGCCCCGGCGCCGATCAGCTGGTCGGCGAGCACGTCGGGGGTCAAGCGCACGAGGGTCAGGTCCCGGCGTCCCTGGCGGATCAGCTCGTGGCCGGCGGCGTGGGGGATCAGGTGGGTGAAGCCCTCCATCGCCACCACGTCCCCGTCGCGCACCACCGCGGCGGCCGCCTCGGCGAGCCCCATGATCTCCGCCACCGGCGCCTCCTTCCTCGTACCGTCGCCCACGACCGGCCGGTCGGCTGGATCACCGTACACTCGGGCCCCGGCCGGCGGTTGCGGGGGCGGGCGTTGCCGGCGGGTTGGCGGGTGGGGGCGGGCGTTGCCGGCGGGTTGGGGGAGCGGCTGAGGCTGGTGGCCGGGGCGGCCCGCCGGCACTCAGCTCAGCTCAACTCAGCGAGCCCCGCCCCCCGCCTGCCCGTCGCCCGCCCGTCGGGTCGTGGCGGGCTTGGCCGGGCAGCCGACCAGGTGGTCGTCGACGACGCCTGTCGCCTGGAGCCACGAGTAGACGATCGTGGCGCCCACGAACCGGAAGCCCCTCCGTCTCAGGTCCCTGCCCACCCGCTCGGACAGCTCGCTGCTCGCCGGCACGTCCGCCGGGCGGCGCGGGGAGTTGGCCAGCGGCCGGCCATCGACCCAAGCCCACAGGTACGCGCCGAGCGAGCCGTGGGCGTCCCGGAGCCGCAGGGTGGCCGATGCGTTGTTGAGCGTCGCCTCGATCTTCAGGCGGTTGCGGACGATGCCCGCGTCGGCGAGCAGCACCCGGGTCTCCGCTTCGCCGAAGCCGGCTACCACCTCCGGGTCGAAGCCGGCGAACGCCCCCCGGTAGGCCTCACGCTTGCGCAGCACCGTCGCCCACGACAGGCCGGCTTGGGCGCCCTCCAGGGTGAGCAGCTCGAAGATCGTCCGCTCGTCGTGGCACGGCCGCCCCCACTCCTCGTCGTGGTAGGCCCGCATCGGGCCGTCGGGTCCCGCCCAGGGGCAGCTGCCGTCGGCGAGGAGCTCCACCCGCCCCATCCTGCCCGAAGACGGGCCCGGGGCGGGGCGCCCGCCGCTCGCGTCAGCCTGTAGGCCGTGCCCGTCACGGTGACAGTCGATCCCGCCCAGGTCGACCCGCACCCCGATGTTGATGCGAGCACCACCCGGCAGGAGGTATCGTCATCGACCACGGAGAACCCAGCGGCGCCAAGGCGTCGGACCGCCTCGCCGAGCTGCTCCGAGGGCACGAACAGGTCCATGTCGTGATGCGCCCGGGTGACCCGGCCGGCCAGAACCTCGAGGCGGCCGGCCTCGGCCAGAAGCCGGCGGGCCTCGCCGATCAGCGCCCGCCGGACCGCGCTCCCCCGGCGCCACCGTCGAAGCCCAGGTGAGGTGGGATGCTCGACCCGAGCGGGTCGCGGACCGCTTGGATGCGCTGCTGCTGCCGCTCGTGGTGCTCCTCGCGGCGGCCGGCATCGCGATCCCCGCCCCGGGGCGATGGGTGGATCGGGCGGGGGCGATTGACCCGACGCTCGCCGGGCTGGTCCTCACCGCCGGGCTGTCGGTCGAGCTGGCCGACCTGCGCCAGGTGATCAGACGCTGGCCGCGGCTGCTCGTCGCCCTGGCATCGAGCAGCGCCGGCCTGCCGGTCCTCGCCTGGGCGCTCAGCCGCGCCGCCTCGGGAGTGGTGCGCCAGGGGATCCTCGCCGCCGGGGTCGCCCCGAGCGAGGTCGCCTCGGTGGCCCTCACCGGTCTCGCCGGAGGCGAGGTCCCCGTCGCCGCGGTCCTGCTCGTCGGCTCCAGCCTGGTCAGCGTCGCCTACGCAGGACCGGTGCTCGGGTTGGTCGCCCACGCCCCTGCCCTGCGTCCCCTCGGCCTGCTGGCCACCCTCGCCGCGGTCGTCGCCGGGCCCCTCGCCGGCGGGATCGTCCTGCGCCGCCTGGCCGGGCGCCACCAGGCGGTGGTCGGGATCGGCCGGGTCGCCGGCGGTGTGTCGCTGCTCGCGTTGTTGTGGGAGGTGGCCAGCCAGATCCACCTCGAGGCCGCCTACCTCGTGGGCGCCGGCCTGCTCGTCGCCTTCCTCGCCGGCGCCGCGGGCATCGGGGTGGCGGTCTCGCAAGGCGCGGCCCGGGCGGCACGGCCAGGCGTCGTGTTGCCTGTCGCGATGCGCGACTTCGCCGTCGCCGCGGGGATCGCCGCGGCCGCGTTCGGTCCCGGCTCCACCGGCGTGCTCGGCATCTACGGGCTGTTGGTCCTCCTCGGCGGCGCCACCGCCGCGCACCACTGGGCCAGGGGCCGAAGGATCGGCCAGTAGCCTCGGACTTCGAGCGCACTCGAAGTCAAGACGGCGACCCACAGGAGCTGCGAAGGAATGCCACCAGGCGGTCGGGGAGCCCCCATCGGCACCGTTGTCGAGCGCTACGGCGTGCGGGCGAGCACCCTGCGCTACCGGGAGCAGATCGGGCTCCTGGCGCCACCGCGTCGCAGCGGTGGACAGCGAGGTTGCGATCTGGCCGTACAGTGGTACGGTCGTTGGGTACGGGAGGAACCATGGCCAGATCAGCAAGCGAGCGCATCGAGGTCCGTCTGCGACCGGAGCAGCGCAGGGAGGTGGAGCAGGCGTCTTCCCTGCTCCAGATGACGACGAGTGACTTCATACGTGAGGCTGTCACTGCTCGCGCTGAGGAGGTCCTCGCCGAGGAAGCCGCGACCCTGGTCCCCCCGGACTTCTTCGACGACCTGCTGGCTGCCCTGGGGGGGCCTCCTCGGCCCAACCCCGCGCTGGCTGCCGCCGCCAAGCGGGCCGCCGAGATCGCCCGGCGTTAGGGCGGGTGGCCCTGGTCAGCGAGGCGCTCGGAGATGGCCACGAGCTTGCCTCCTTTGCCAGTGGACAGTCGTCGCTCGACTCTTGGCTGGTCCAGCACGCGAGGGGCGCCGAGGCCCGGCGGGCGGCCCGCACCTTTGTCTGGCACGAGGGCGACGGCGTGGTCGTCGCCTACTACACCCTCGCTGCTCACGTGCTGGTGAAGGACCAGCTTCCCCGAGCCCTGGGCCGGGGGAGTCCGGAACGTGTCCCGGCCGCTTTGTTGGCCCGCCTCGCGCTCGACAGCCGCCTGCAGGGCCAGGGCCTCGGG
>JAJZWW010000127.1 GCA_021846485.1 Actinomycetes bacterium | reverse complement strand
ACTCCGCGGCGACCGACGCCCGCCAGGTGTCCACCGACAGCGGCAGGTCGAAGCGCGCCCGGAGGCCGGCGACAGCCGGCACCACCCGGTCGAGCTCTTCGGCCTCGCCGACCTCCGGTCCGGAGCCGGCCTTGACCCCCCCGACGTCGAGCAGGTCGGCGCCGGCGGCGACCAGCTCCTCCGCCCGCCGGTAGAAGCTCCCGAGGTCCCAGTAATCCCCCCGGTCGTAGAACGAGTCGGGCGTTCGGTTGAGGATCCCCATCACCAAAGCCCGCGTCCGCAGGTCGTAGCTGCGGGTACCGAGGCTGAGCCGCACAAGCACCGACGCTACCGTCGGGGCGGCCCCGTCCCCGACCGGCTCGCCCGGCTAGAACAGCCTGGCGGTCAGCGCCTTGCGGTACCTCGGAGTGCGGGGATCGTCCGGACCGAGCACTTCGAGCAGGTCGAGGAACTCCTGGCGGGCCTGCTCGGCGGCCTTCACCCGTGGGAGGAGCGAGTCGAGCTTGGTCTCGACGCCGTCGGCGACGAGCGCGGCCTCGTCTCCCAGGCGGGCCTGCGCGGCGACATGCCGGCTCTCTGGGGTCTCGGGTATCCGGGCCAGCAGGGCGAGCGCCTCCTCCCGGTCGGCGCGCGCGTCCGAGCCCGCCAGCACGCCAGCGAGGGCGACCACGGCCCTCTCGTTGCCCGGCTCGAGCTCGACGGCGCGCCGCAGCGAGGCGAGGTCGCCCGCGGCGACCAGCCGGTCCACCTCGCTGTCGCCGGGGACCAGCGAAGCCACCCATTCCCGCACCGCCGGCTCGGGCAGCGCCCCGACGAAGCGGTCGACGACCTTGCGCTGCGAGAGGGCGAAGACCGCGGGGATCGACTGCACCTGGAAGGTGGCAGCCACCCGCGGGTTGGTGTCGACGTCGACCTTGGCGAGCTCCACCTTGCCTGCCGTCTCGGCGACGACCTTCTCCAGGATCGGCCCGAGGGTCCGGCACGGCCCGCACCACTGCGCCCACAGGTCAACGACCACCGGCACCTGGGCCGAGCGCTCCAGGATCTCGGCCTCGAAGGTCGCATCGGTCACGTCGATCGGCATCAGGACTCGTCTCCTCCGGGGGATCTCGGTCTAGGTTCGGGGGATGACCGACCCCCGAGGCACGGACCGAGCGACGGAGCCGGCGTCGCCCGATACCTACCAGGGTACCGGCGCCCGCGGCGCAACGGCACAGCCGGCCCCCGCCGGCTCCGGGGCGGCACAGCCGGCCCCCGCCGGCTCCGGGACTGCAGGCGACGTTCCGGGGATCGACCCGGCGGGGGTCACTGCCTGGTTCGCCGCCAACGTGGAGGGGGCGATCCCTCCGCTGCGCTTCGAACTCGTCGCCGGCGGGCGCAGCAACCTCACCTTCACCGTCACCGACCGCCGGGCCCACCGGTTCGTGCTGCGGCGTCCACCGACCGGCCCGCTGCTGCCCACCGCTCACGACATGGGGCGAGAGCACCGGATCATCTCGGCGCTCGGTCCTGCGGGGATCCCGGTGCCCAGGGCGATCGGCTACTGCGACGACCCGGCGGTGACCGGGGCGGCGTTCTACGTGATGGAGCTCGTCGACGGCCACATCCTGCGAGAGGAGGGGGACGCCGCGGCCGCGTTCGACCCCGCCGGCCGCCGGCGGATCTCGGAGGGTCTGGTCGACACCCTCGCCGCGCTCCACGCCCTCGACCCCGACGCCGTCGGGCTGGGCGACCTCGGTCGCCGGGACGGCTACCTGGAGCGCCAACTGCGCCGATGGTACGGCCAGTACCGCGCCAATCGGGACGAACAGGGCGGTCCCGACGTAGCCGACGTGGACCGGGTCCACGAGCGGCTCAGCGCGAAGCTCCCCGGGCAGGGGCCCGCGGGCATCGTCCACGGCGACTACCGGCTGGACAACACCGTCGTCGCGCCGGACGGCACCGTTGCCGCGGTGCTCGACTGGGAGCTGTGCACCCTGGGCGACGTGCTCGCCGACGTCGGACAGCTCCTCGTGTACTGGACCGACCCGGGGGAGGCCTCGGTCCTGGCCCACACGGCCACTGCCGACGGCGGGTTCCTCACCCGCGCCGAGCTCGCCGGGCGCTACGCCGAGGTCTCGGGGCGCTCCCTCGACCGGATCGGCTACTACGTCGCGTTCGCGTACTGGAAGCTCGCGTGCATCCTGGAGGGTGTGTACGTGCGCTACGCCAGAGGGGCGATGGGCCGCGACGGCTTCGACTTCCACGACTACCCGGACATGATCCGCGACCTCGCCGGCCGGGCACTGGCCGCCGCCGGCGGGGAGAGCTGACGCCGTGGCCGACCTGGCGACCCTGCACTCCTGGCCGACACTCGAGCGGCCGGTACTGGTCGTCAACCTGGAGGGCTGGATCGACGCCGGCCAGGCGGCCAGCACGGCGATGGCCACCCTGCGCGAGACCCTCGCCCCTCGCACGGTCGCCACCTTCGACCCCGACGAGCTGATCGACCACCGCGCCCGGCGCCCGGTCCTTCGCATCGACCACGGCGTCGACCGCGACCTGCGCTGGCCCGAGATCCGCC
This sequence comes from Actinomycetes bacterium, assembly GCA_021846485.1. Classification (GTDB taxonomy): domain Bacteria; phylum Actinomycetota; class Acidimicrobiia; order Acidimicrobiales; family Palsa-688; genus JAKAQB01. The sequence continues at coordinate 5,696 of JAJZWW010000127.1, read as the reverse complement.
TGGAGGCGGCGACCACTCCCGGGGGGCGTGACGTGCTGGCCCTATCGGGCCCCGAGCCCGACATGCGCTGGCACCGCTTCGTTTCCGAGGTGGTCTCGCTCGCCTCACGTCTCGGCGTCGAGATGGTCGTCGGGCTCGGTGCGTTCCCTGCGCCGGTGCCCCACACCCGGGCGGTCCGGCTGGCGGCCACCAGCACCGACGCCGCCCTCGCCGCCCAGGTGGGCGTGGTGCCCGCCGTTCTCGAGGTCCCGGCCGGAGCGCAGGGCGCCTTGGAGCATGCCTTCGGCCGGGGAGGGGTCCCCGCGGTCGGCCTGTGGGCCCGGGTCCCGCACTACGCGTCGGCCCTCCCCTACCCGGCCGGGGCGGCTGCCCTGCTCGACCGCCTCGGACCCCTCGCCGGCGTCGAGGTCGATACCTCCGGCCTGCACACGGCCGCGGCGGTCACCGCCAAGCACATCGACGAGCTGATCGCCGCGAGCGACGATCACGCAGCCCTCGTCCGCCAGCTGGAGCTGGCCCACGACGAGGAGCAGGGCATGGCGTCGACCCAGTTCGGGGACCTCCCGTCCGGCGACGAGATCGCCGCCGAACTGGAGCGGTTCCTGCGCGGTGAGCACTAGTCCGACGACCCCGCTGATGACCCCGTTCTTGTTCCCGGCGCCGTCGGTCGCGCCGGGTCCTCACCCCGCCGCCGGCACCACGCTCACGATCCGCCCCTGAACCACCACCACCTTGGCGACTGCCCGGCCGGCGAGGGCACGTCGCACCTTGGGCAGCGCCAGGGCGGCGTCTCGGACCGACTGCTCGTCGGAGCCGGCGGGCACCTCGAGCGAGCCGCGAACCTTGCCGGCCACCTGGACCGGGTAGGTGACCGTGGTGGCGACGAGCTTGGCCGGGTCGGCGACTGGGAAGGGCTCGAACGCCAGCCCCCGGTGATGGCCGAGGCGCGACCACAGCTCCTCGGCGGCGTGGGGGGCGAACGGCGCGAGCATCGCGACGAGGGGCTCCGCGACCGCGCGGGCCACCGGCGCCGCCTGGGCGGTGAGGTGGTTGTTGAGCTCGATCAGCCTGGCGATGGCGGTGTTGAAGCGCAGGTGCTCCATCTCGGTGCGCACTGCAGCGATCGTCGCGTGCAACAAGCGGTCGGTCTCGGCGTCGGGCGGCTCGTCGACGACCGTCGGCACCCCGGTGTGCTCGTCGAGCAGGTTGCGCCACACCCTCTGCAAGAAACGGTGGGAGCCGACGACCGCCCGGGTCTCCCAGGGGCGCGACACGTCGAGGGGGCCCATGGCCATCTCGTAGAGCCGGAGGGTGTCGGCTCCGTAGAGGTCGCACATCTCGTCGGGGCTGACCCCGTTCTTCAGCGACTTGCCCATCTTGCCGTAGTGGCGCTCGACCGGCTCGTCGTGGTACCAAAAGCCGCCGTCTCTCTCGACGACCTCGTCGGCACGCACGTGCACGCCCCGCCGGTCGGTGTAGGCATAGGCCTGGATGTACCCCTGGTTGAACAGCCGGCGGAACGGCTCCTCGCTGCTCAGCTGGCCCAGGTCGAACAGCACCTTGTGCCAGAAGCGGGAGTAGAGCAGGTGCAGCACGGCGTGCTCGACCCCGCCGACGTAGAGGTCGACCCCGCCGGTGTCGTCACCGTCCCGCGGACCCATCCAGAACCGCTCGATCTCCGGGTCGACGAAGCGCTCCTCGTTGTCAGGGTCCAAGTAGCGCAGCTCGTACCAGCACGACCCGGCCCACTGGGGCATCGTGTTGGTCTCCCGCCGGTAACGGCGGGAACCGTCGCCGAGGTCGAGGGTGACCTGCACCCACTCCTCCGCCCGGGAGAGGGGCGGCTGGGGCTCGGCGTCGAGGTCCGTGGCGCGGGGACGGTAGTCGTCGACGTCGGGGAGGGTGACCGGGAGCATGGTCTCTGGGACCGGGTGGGCGACTCCTTCGTCGTCGTAGACGATGGGAAAGGGCTCCCCCCAGTAGCGCTGGCGGCTGAACAGCCAGTCACGCAGCTTGTAGGTCACGCGGGCCGCTCCGAGGCCCTCGCCCTCCAACCAGGTCACGATGCGCCGCTTGGCCTCGTCCACCCCGAGCCCGTCGAGGCTCACGTGGCCGTTGGCGGAGCAGATCAGCTCCCCGGCGCCGGGGTAGGCGTCCGCCCAGCTGGACGCGTCCCGCGGGTCGCGACCGTCACCGGCGGCGACGACCGGGCGGATCGGCAGGTCGAGGGCCCGGGCGAGCTCGAAGTCTCGCTGGTCGTGGGCTGGCACGGCCATGATCGCGCCGGTCCCGTAGCCGGCCAGGACGTAGTCGGCGACGAACACCGCGATCCGCTCTCCGGTCGCCGGGTTCGTGGCGTACAGCCCGCTGAAGACGCCGGTCCTGTCCCCCGTCGCCGCCTGGCGGTCACGCTCGGACATCGCGGCGACTCGCGCCCGGTAGGCCTCGACAGCCCGCCGGGGGCTCGCCTCCCCGGCCCTCCAGCGCTCGGGCAGGTCGGCGTCGGGCCAGGCCTCGGGGACGGCCCGGTCGAGCAGCGGGTGCTCGGGGGCGACGACCACGTAGGTCGCCCCGAAGAGAGTGTCCGGGCGGGTGGTGAACACCTCCAACGGCTCTTGCCCCTCGACGGGGAACAAGATCTGCACGCCCTCCGAGCGCCCGATCCAGTTGCGCTGCATGGTCTTCACCGACTCGGGCCAGTCGAGGCGGTCGAGGTCCGCGAGGAGCCGGTCGGCGTAGGCGGTGATGCGCATCATCCACTGGGTCAGCTCGCGGCGCAGCACCGGGAAATTGCCGATCTCCGAGCGCCCTTCGGCGGTGACCTCCTCGTTGGCGAGCACGGTGCCGAGACCAGGGCACCAGTTGACCGGGACCTTGGAGCGGTAGGCGAGGCGCCGTGCGTCGAGGGCCGCGGCCCGCTCCACGCTGGACAGCTCCGACCACCGGCGGCCGTCGGGGGTGGTCAGCTCGCCCGCCTCGTAGCCCGCGATCAGGTCGCGAATGGGCCGCGCCCTCCCCTGGGTCTCGTCGTACCAGGACCCGTAGATCTGCAGGAAGATCCACTGCGTCCAGCGGTAGAAGGATTCGTCGGTCGTCGCCACCGACCGGGTCGGGTCGTGGGCCAGGCCGAGCCGGCCGATCTGCCTGCGGTAGCGGGCGATGTTGGCCTCGGTGGTGACCCGAGGATGGGTACCGGTGGCGATCGCGTACTGCTCGGCCGGCAGCCCGTAGGCGTCATAGCCGAGGGTGTGGAGCACGGTGTGGCCGGTCATCCGCAGGTAGCGGCCGTACACGTCGGTGGCGATGTAGCCGAGGGGGTGACCGACGTGGAGCCCGGCGTCGGAGGGGTAGGGAAACATGTCCATGAGGAAGAACTTGCCGCCGGGCCCGGCGTCGGTGGTGCGGGGTACGACAAAGGTGCCGTCGGCCGCCCAGCGAGCTTGCCACCTGGCCTCGATCTCGCCAGCGAGCAGCCCCGAGTACCGCTGCGGGGGGACGTCCTCCTCAGCCGGCGTCGGCAGGGTGTCGGTGGCCATTCCCGCAGCGTACCGAGCCGGCGGGACCCTCCCGGCCGCTACGCCCGAGGCAGGCCACCCGCGCTCCTCGACTACCCAGCCAGGCGTCCTCCCAGAGGTAGCTCGACAGCACCTCCGGACCGTCGGCGGTCACGAGTGCCTGCCGGTCGAGCTCGACACCCTCCCGCCCGCCCTCCTCGCCGATGTACAACTCGGCGGTCGGGTCGGCGCCCCCGATGTGGAGAGTCCGCGAGAAGTCGGAGTGCCAGCCGTGGCAGCCAACGGTGTCGGTGTCGATGGCCACCAGGTGCCCGCCTCGAGGCGACCATCGCCGGCCTCCTGGAAGCACTGGTCGCGCCCGGCAGGCCCGGGTCGGCCCGGGGCCGAGCGCGACGTGGCAAGCGATAGGGGTGGAACACCTGCATGCTGCGCGAGCCGCACCCGTAGCGGACGCCGACGGCGTCGACCAGCACGCAGGCGTCGACCCTTCGGACGGCGATCTCCTCCCGGACCGCCGCAGCCGGCACCCCCGCAGGGCGACCTGGTCGATCTCGTCCGGGGACAGGGTCTCGCCCCTGGCCATCGCTCCCGCCGAGGCCGCGCCGCCGCTCCCGTGTGCCCTGCGCACGCTTCACCTTGCTGTCCACCGCTGCCTCCCAGAAGGTCGCCCGAGGGCGGTGCCACCGCGGTGAGCAGCACCTGATAGGGTTTCCGGGCCACCTGGGGGCGTAGCTCAGTTGGTAGAGCGCTTGCATGGCATGCAAGAGGTTCGTGGGTTCGATTCCCATCGCCTCCACCACCCCTGACCAGGGGTTTTGCTCCATCGGGACCCTCCCAGAACAGGCGGAGGGGAGCCACAGGGGGAGCCCCGCAGTAGAGTCGGCTCCCGATGGCGACCAGGCGCCGGGGGGCCGGGGAGGGGGCGATCTACCAGGAGACCCGCTCGCGGCGACTCGCGTCCGGAGAGCAGGTCGACTACCAGTTGTGGGTCGGCGTGGTCGAGGCCGATCGGGATCCGTCCTCCGGTCAGCGGCGGAGGGTGAAGGTCAGGGCGAAGACCAAGGCCGAGGCTGTCCGGAAGATGCGCGCCGAGCAGGACCGGGTCAGCGCCAGCGGAGCGCCGCAGGAGCCCTCGGTGACCGTCGAGCGGTTCCTGCGGTCCTGGACGGCCGATGTGCTGCCCCACCGGGTGGGCCCCGGCACCGTCGCCAACTACCGGTCGCTGATCGAACGCCACCTGGTCCCCGCCCTCGGCCGCCACCGCCTGCGCGACCTGACACCCGAGCACGTCGACCGCTTCCTGCGGGCCAAGGCGGACGCCGGCCTGTCCCGCTCGTCGGTCGGCCGGCTGCGCTCCATCCTCACCGACGCCCTCACCCACGCCGAGCGCCGCCAGCTCGTCGTGCGCAACGCCGGGCGCCTGTCGATCCTGCCGGGGAGCACGGCCGCGCCCGCCGGCCAGCGGGCACTCACCGCCGCCGAGCGCGACCGGTTCATCGCCACCGCCCTCGCCTTCCACCGACCGCAGGAGGGCGGCAGATCCGGCGACCAGGCGCCGCACCGACTGGCGGCGCTGATGGCGGTCATGCTCCATGTCGGGCTGCGGCCCGGCGAGGGGACCGGTCTGCGCTGGGCCGACCTGGACACCGGGGCCAGGACACTGACGGTGTCGGGGTCGATCAAGCGGGTGCCCAGGGCGACCGGCCGGGGCTACGACCTGGTACGCGGCCCGGTCAAGAAGTCCAGCGCCGGGGAACGGACGATCCGCCTCGCCCCCGCCTTGATCGGCCTCATCGAGGACCACCGCCGCCGCCAAGCGGCCGAGCGGGACCGGGCCGGCGCCTACTGGGTAGAGACCGGGCTGATGTTCCCCTCCGAGGTGGGGACACCGCTCGACCCGTCCAACCTGCGCCGCCAGTTCACCCTGATCGCCGCCGCCGCCGGCATCGACGGACCGGTCAACCCCTACACCGCCCGGCACACCGCCGCCAGCCTGTTCATCGACGCCGGCGCATCCCTCGACCAAGTGGCCGACCTGCTGGGCGACGACATGCGCACCGTCGTGCTCCACTACCGCCACCGCGTGCGGCCCGTCGTCGAGCTGGCCGGCGGGAGCTGAACCTGCTCGGATCCGGGATCAGCGCAGCGGGCGACTCGCCACCGCCATCGCAGGAGTGGCGC
>JAJZWW010000126.1 GCA_021846485.1 Actinomycetes bacterium | reverse complement strand
CTCCTCGGCCGCTACGCCAGGTGGCGGTCAACGTCTCTGGTGGTGACCACGCAGCGGGTGGTGCGCCGCCGCGGGGTCCTGTCTCGTAGCCGCCGGGAGATCCCCTTGTTCCAGGTGACCGACGTCTCCTACCGCCAGGGCCTCCTCCAGCGGCTGGTGCGGGCCGGCGACCTGCGCATCGAGTCGGCCGGACGGGACAGCGCCGAGGTGGTCCCTGCGGTGCCCCGACCGGCGGCGGTCGAGGGGGAGATCCTGCGCCTCGTGGCCGAGGGGCGCGCCGGGGGGCCGGGCCTGTCGCTGCCCGAGCAGCTCGACCGGCTCGTCGAGCTGAGCCGGCGGGGGGTGCTCACCCCCGAAGAGCTCGAGGTCGCCAAGGCCCGGCTGCTGCGCCGGTGATCCGCCGGGTCGTCTCGCTCGTCCCGTCGGTCACGGAGACGCTGTTGGAGTGGGGGGTGGTCCCGGTGGGCGTGACCCGGTTCTGCGAGCACCCGGAGCTGGCGGTGGTGGGCGGCACCAAGAACCCCGACATCGAGGCGATCGTCGCGCTGGCGCCGGAGCTGGTGGTGCTCGACCGGGAGGAGAACCGCCTGCCCGACGCCGAGGCCCTCGCCGCTGCCGGCCTCGCCCTGCACGTGACCCACGTCCGGCGCCTGACCGATGTCGCTCCCACCCTCGGCGCGCTGGCTGCCGCTTTGGGAGTGGACCAGGGGGAGGGGAAAGGCGTCCCCCTGCCCGGCCCGGGCCCGGCCGGGCGTCGGATCCGGGTGTACGTACCGATCTGGCGCCGTCCGTGGATGTCGATCTCCAGGGCCACCTACGGGTCGTCGTTGCTCGATGCCGCCGGGGCGACCAACGTCCTCGCGGACCATCCCGACCCCTACCCGCAGGTCCCCTTGGAGCAGGTCGCCGCCCTCCGCCCCGACCTGGTGCTCGCCCCCTCCGAGCCGTACCGGTTCTCCGCTCGTCACGCCGGGCTGTTCGCCGGGGTGGCGCCGATGGTGCCCGTCGACGGCAAGGACCTGTTCTGGTGGGGGGTGCGCACCCCCGGTGCGCTCGGCCGGCTCCGGGCGCTGCTCGGCTCGGTCGAGCTCTAGGGTGGGGGGATGGCTCCGGTGGTGAAGATCAACGCGATCACCGTCCCAGCTGAGCGGGCCGAGGAGATGGCCGCCCGCTTCGCCGCGCGGGTCGGGGAGGTCGAGGGCATGGACGGTTTCGAGGAGCTCCAGCTCCTGCGCCCCGCGGACGGTCGGGACACCTGGCTGGTCTACACGCGCTGGCGCGACGAGGCGGCCTTCGAGGCGTGGGTGTCGTCGCCCTCGTTCACCGCCGGCCACGCCCGGCCCCACGGTCCGGGCGGTCCGGTGGCCAGCCACAGCGAGCTGTGGAGCTTCGAGCTCTCCCAGCACGCCGGCCCGGCGCCGGCGCCCGCTGGCTAGCCGGGCTCTCAGTACATGCAGGGGCGATGTGTGATCCGGCGTGTCGGGTTGTCGGCCTCGAGCTGGTATGCCTCGAGCTCAGCTCGCGTGGCGGGCAACGTACTCGTCGAGGGCCTCACGACTCACCTCGGCCAGCCGCCGCCCCTGGGCAGCCGCGATGGCCTCGAGAGCGGTGCGGGTGCGCATGGTGACCCGCACCCTGACCTGCATCGAAGGGCCTTGGCCGTCTCCTCCGCCCACCCGGGGTCGACCGCCGAGACGTCGGCGAGCCTCGGACGGGTCGGTGATGACCTTTGCCCGTCCAGAAGCGACATCGGCGACCATCCGCTCGACGTACTCGTCCGTGGCCTTGGCCGCCTCTCGCCACGCCCGAGCAGGCGCAGCGGCGATCTCCTCGGCCGTCGCGCCCATGAGCTCGGCGACCTCTTGGTCGCTCAGGGCGTCGATCTCGGCAATCGTCATCGGGGCCAGACGCTCGGCCAGCGCCTGGAAGGTCCCGGCGGCCTCTGGCAGAACGTGCCCCTCGACGGTACGAGGCCCGCTCGCCACCCCCTGGCTAGCGATCGCCGAGGACCACCACGGGGCAGGTCAGGGTCCGGGTGATGCCCTCGATGACCTGGAGCCGGCTCACCACCATGCGCCCGAGCTCGTCGACCGAGCCGGCCTCGGCGGTGACGATCACGTCGTAGGGACCGGTCACGTCGTCGGCGGCGGACACCCCTTCCAGCGCCCGGGCCCGGGCGGCCACCTCGGCCGCCCGGCCGACCTCGGTCTGGATGAGCACGTAGGCGCGCACGGTCATCGGCCCAGCCTGGAGCGCAGGTCGTCGAGCTGCTCCCACAATGCCCCGGGGAGCCGGTCGCCCAGGGCCCGGTAGTGCTCCTCGATGCCCGGGACCTCGGTCCGCCACTCCTCGGGGTCCACCGACAGGAGCGTCTCCAGGTCGGCGGGGGCGAGCCCCAGGCCGCCGGTCGGGATGGCCCCGGGGGTGGGCACCATGCCGATCGGGGTCTCGACCGCCTCGGCGCGGCCGGCGCAGCGCTCGAAGACCCACTCGAGCACTCGGCTGTTGTCGCCGAAGCCGGGCCATAGGAAGCGGCCGTCGGCATCGGTGCGGAACCAGTTGACATAGAAGATCCTCGGCCGGGCGTCGTCGGCCAGCAGGCCTCCCATGCGCAGCCAGTGCCCCAGGTAGTCAGCCATGTTGTAGCCGCAGAACGGCAGCATCGCGAACGGGTCACGCCTCAGCTCGCCCACCGCCCCGGTGGCCGCGGCGGTCGTCTCCGATGCCATGATCGACCCGAGGAACACTCCGTGGGCCCAGTCGCGGGCCTCGGTGACCAGCGGCACCACGCTCGAGCGGCGGCCGCCGAAGAGGATCGCCGAGATCGGCACGCCCTCGGGGTCCTCCCACTCGGGGGCGATCGCCGGGTCCTGGGAGGCAGGGGCGGTGAAGCGGGCGTTGGGGTGGGCCGCCTTGCGCCCGCAGCCGGGCGTCCAGCTCTTACCCCTCCAGTCGGTCAGGTGGGCGGGCGGGTCGTCGGTCATCGCCTCCCACCACACGTCGCCGTCGTCGGTGAGGGCGGTGTTGGTGAAGATGGAGTTGGCCGACAGGGTGAGCATCGCGTTGCGGTTGGTCCGGTCGTTGGTGCCCGGGGCCACGCCGAAGAACCCGTGCTCGGGGTTGATCGCTCGTAGCCGGCCGTCGGCGCCGATCTTCATCCAGCAGATGTCGTCGCCGACGGTCTCCACCTTCCAACCCGGCAGGGACGGGACCAGCATCGCCAGGTTGGTCTTGCCGCAGGCCGAGGGGAACGCCCCGGTCACGTAGCGCACGTCACCAGCCGGGGAGGTGAGCTTGACGATCAGCATGTGCTCGGCGAGCCAGTCGTCGTCGCGGGCCATGACCGACGCGATCCGCAGGGCGAAGCACTTCTTGCCGAGCAGGGCGTTGCCTCCGTAGCCCGAGCCGTAGGACCAGATCTCCCGGGTCTCGGGGAAGTGGACGATGTACTTGCGCTCGGCGTCGCAGGGCCAGGCGACGTCCGCCTCTCCCGGCTCGAGCGGGGCTCCAACGGAGTGCACGCAGGGCACCCACTCGCCGCGGTCTCCGAGCACTTCCAGCGCGCCGGTCCCCATGCGGGTCATGATCCGCATGCTCACCACCACGTAGGGAGAGTCGGTGAGCTGCACGCCGACGTGGGCGATCGGCGATCCGAGCGGGCCCATCGAGAATGGCACCACGTACATCGTCCGGCCCCGCATGCACCCCCGGTAGAGGTCCCTCAGGGTGGAGCGCATCTCCGCCGGCGGGCGCCAGTTGTTGGTGGCCCCGGCGTCGGCCTCCGCCTCGCTGCAGATGAACGTCCGGTCCTCGACCCGGGCGACGTCACCGGGGTCCGAGCGGGCCCAGTAGCTGTTGGGCCGCTTGGCGTCCGACAGGCGGGTGAAGGTCCCGGCCTCCACCAGCCCGGCGGCCAGGGTGTCGTACTCCTCCGCCGACCCGTCGCACCACTCGACCCGGTCGGGGGTGGTGAGCTCGGCCCACTCCTCGACCCAGGCGAGCAGTCGAGGGTTGGTGGACAGCGGTCGCGTGGAAGTCACGGTCAAGGATGCCTCCTCGGTTGTCGGGCCGGGGCGTGAGGGTCGCCCGGATCTGGTCCGGGCCCACGGCTGTTGGCTACCCTCGTCGGCGTCATCTGATCCTCGATCCCCGTCGACCGATGCCTCGTACGCTCAAGCGGCGTGGACGACGTTACCCGAGGGTTCCCTTGACCGGCGAGCTGGCCGCCGTCGAAGCGCTCCGCCGGAGGTTGCCGGGCCCCGGGCCCGGCGAGGTGTGGATCGGCGACGACGCCGCGGTCCTCGTCCCGCCGCCGCCAGGGTCCCGGATGCTGCTCGCCGCCGACGCGGTGGTCGAAGGGGTGCACGCCGACCTGTCGCTCCTCGGCCTGGACGACCTGGGCTGGCGGGCGATGGTCGCCAACCTGAGCGACGTCGCCGCCATGGGAGGGGTGCCCGCCCACTGCGTGGTGACCGTCGCCGGCCCGCCGGCGCTCGACCTCGACCTGCTCTACGACGGGATCGCCGCCGCCGCCTCCGAGTACCGCTGTCCGGTGGTGGGAGGCGACCTGGTCGACTCGCCGACGACGGTCGTCGCCATCGCGGTGACCGGCTGGGTCGACGGCCCCGCGGTGCTGCGCTCCGGCGCCCGCCCCGGTGACGCCATCTGGGTGACCGGCCCGCTCGGGGCCTCGGCTGCTGGCCTGCGCCTCCTGCGCTCCGGCGACGCGCCCGGCGGCCCGGAGCTGGTCTCCGCCCACGCTCGGCCCCGCCCCCGGCTCGAGGAGGGCCGGGCGGCCCGCCGGGCGGGGGCGACCGCGATGGTGGACGTCTCCGACGGCTTCGCCGGGGACCTGTGGCAGCTGGCGGAGGCGTCCGGGGTTGGCTTCGAGCTCGACGGAGTGCCGGTTGCCGCCGGCGCCCGGCCGGAGGAGGCGCTCGGGGGTGGGGAGGACTACCAGCTGGTCTTCGCCGCCCCCGAGGCCGCCGCAGTCGCCGCCGCCTTCTCCGGGCTCACCCCGCCGGAGAGAGTCGGGTCCTGCACTTCCCGAGCCGGGACCGGAACCCTGCGGGGCCGACCGCTCGCCCGCCTCGGCTGGGAGCACCGTCGCTGATCTCCGGGGATTCCTGAACTTCCTCAAGCTGCCGCTCGGCGGTGACGAAACAGCTCCCATGGTTGCATCGCCTCCCGCCCCCCTGGACGCCCTGGCCGACGACCTCCAGCGCCTCGACCCGGTCGCCGTGGCCTCCGCGGTCGAAGCCCTGGCCGGGACCGGGACCCCCCTCGAGGAGGTCTTCGACCGCACCGTGCTGCCCGCATGGGAGCGCGTCGACGCTCGGTCCGCCGCCGGCGAGGTGGACCGGGCGGTGGCTTCGGCCGCAGCGGCCCTGGCCCGCCGCGCGGTCGTCGGATCCTCCCGCGCCTGCCCCCCGGGCTCACCCGCTCCCGCAGGGTCGTGGGGAGCGCTGTGCGTGCTCGGCCCAGCCGGTCCCGCCGACCTGCTGCGCTCCGAGGCGCTCGCGGAGGCGGCCAGCGCCGCTGGCTGGTCGGTCCAGCAGGTGAGCGGAGCTGACTCCGCCGGGGAGCTCGCCGCCCTCGTGCGGGCGTGCCGTCCCCAGGCGGTCGTCGTCACCGCCCACGATCCCGGTGACCTGCTCGGCCTGCTTCCCGCCCTCGGCGTCGCCCACGCCGGGGGGATCCCTGTCCTGTCCTGGGGTCCCGCCTTCGGCCCGCGCGGGCGCCGCAACCGGAGGGTCGGTGCCGCCGGCTGGGCCGCCGGCCTGAGCGAGGTGGTCGGGACCCTCGCCGCCTGGCGCGAGGAGGCTCCCGATCCGGTCGCCCCGCTCCCGCTGCCGCCCGCCTACCGTGAGCTCGAGGCAGCCCGGCCGGCCATGGTGGACGCGGGCGCTACCGCCGGGGACGCCGCTTGGGCCCGGCGGGCGGCTCACGCCCTGGTGGACCAGCTCCTCGCTGCCGTCGTGCTCGAGGAGCCGGGGATCTTGGACGAGCACCTCGCCCGGGAGCGCCACGGCCGCTCGGGCCAGCCCGGCGACGCCGGGGTGGCTGGGCTGGTGGACGCGGTCGCCTCCGCCCTGCCTCCGGGCGCGGGAGTCGCCCGCGACTACCTGGCGGGCGCCCGGGACCAGCTGCGCCGGTCGTCACTCGGGTCCACCCGACCCTTCCACCGCGGCGCCGGCGGGCCCGAGGCCGGGGGTTCCCCGCAGGTCGGCCAGGTCTTCGCCGACCTGCTCGTCCTGGCCGCCCTGTCGTGCCAGACCCAGCTTGCCTTGTTGTCGGTCCCCCAGGCCCCCGGGCAGTGGCGGACCCTGTCGTACGGCTTCGAGGTCCGCACCGGCCTCGACGACCGCCGGCTGTTCGACCTGATCGCCGCGCGCCGCGGGCCGGTGGAGATCGCCGACCTGACCCTGCACCCGGAGCTGTCCCGCTCACCGCTCGGGGGACCGCCCCACAACCTTCGCTGGGCCTACGGGGTAGCTCTCGGCCAGGACGGCGGCCCGGTCCTCGGGGTGGTGGTGGTGCTCGACCGGTGGTTGCGCCAGGCGACCCGCCGGGAGCAGCGGGCCCTCGCAGCGGTCGCCCGCCAGGCTGCCGAGCACCTCGCCCAGCTCCGTCGCCTTCCCGGCGTCCAGCCGGGTCACGCGGATCCCACCTCGGCGGCGCAGCCCGGGGGGTCCGCCGGATCCGTCGCCGATGCAGGCTTCGGCGACGGCCGGGGCAAGGCCCCGGGGGTGCTAGAGGTGGCCGCCCGCCACGACCCGCTCGGCGGGCTGGTGAGCCTGCGCCGGCCGGGCTCGGCACCCGACGGCCAGCAGCTGCTGCGCAGCCACGAGGTGGCGGTGCTCTTCGACGTCACCGAGCGGACGGTCATCAACTGGGCGGCTTCGGGCAAGCTGCCCAGCCTGCGGACGATCGGCGGTCACCTGCGCTTCCGGCGGGAGGACGTGCTCGGTCTGCTCGACGACCGGAGCCACGGCCTCCGGGCCCGCCGCAGCTCGTAGGCCGCCGGCCGGCGGGTCAGGGCCAGCGGTAGCGGTGCTCGGGGCGCCCCGAGCCGTAGCGCAGGGAGAGCTCGACCCGGCCGATGCGGGCGAGGTGGGACAAGTAGCGCTGGGCGGTCGCCCGGCTGATGCCGCTGCGGCGGGCCACCTCCTCGCAGGAGAGGGCGTCGCCGGCACCTCTCAGGGTCTCCACGATCAGCCCGAGGGTCTGGGGCGAGTGGCCCTTCGGGAGCTCCCGCTGAGGCTCGCTGCGGACCGCCGCGTAGAGCTCGTCGATCTCTCGCTGGCTCACCTCCCCCTGTTGGGCGGACAGCTTGTGGCGCATGGCACGGTAGGCGGTCAGCACCTCGCTGAAGCGGGCGAAGCTGAACGGCTTGACCAGGTAGCTGAGGGTGCCCCCTTGGAGCGACTCGCGCACCGTGGCCGAGTCGCGGGCCGCGGTGATCACGACCACGTCGGTGCTCGGACCGTCACCCCGGCGGAGGCGCCGCAGGAGCTCCAACCCGGAGATGTCCGGCAGGTAGATGTCGAGCAACATCAGGTCCGGCCGGCGGGCTGCCACCTCGTCGAGCGCCTCCGAGCCGGAGTGGGCCTCTCCGACCACCCGGAAGCCCTCGACTCGTTCGACGTAGGCGCGGTGCAGCGACGCCACCCGGAAGTCGTCGTCGACGACCAGCACCCCCAGGGTCATCCCGTCACCGGGATCGACAGCCGGCTCACCGACACCGGCGACACGGCGCCGGGCAGGGATACCGTGAAGCTCGCGCCGCCGCTGCGCAGGTCTGACCCGACGGTCACCTCCCCGCCTCGGCGCCGGACGAGCTGGTGCAGCACGGCCAGGCCCAAGCCGCGGCGCATGCCCGCTGGGGAGCTCTTGGTCGAGTAGCCGTCGACGAAGATCTTGCTGCGCAGTTGGGGCGGCACCCCGCCACCGGAGTCGGCGACGGTGATCTCCAGGTCGGTGCCCTGGGAGCGCAGCACCACCTCGACCCACGCCGGGTCGCGGTCGCGGGTGGCGTCGATGGCGTTGTCCACCAGGTTGCCGATCACCGTCACGAGGTCGGTGGGGTGGAGCAGCTCGCCGTGCACCGACGTTGCCGCCCCGACCCTGAGCGATACCTGCCGTTCGCGGGCCACCGCCTTCTTGGCCAGGAGAAGGGCGGCGACGAGCGGGTGACCGACGCCCTCGCGCTCGGACGCGTCGGAGACCTCGGTGTCGGTCATCTGCAGCTCGGTGAGATCGGA
>JAJZWW010000125.1 GCA_021846485.1 Actinomycetes bacterium | reverse complement strand
ACGCCCTGCTCAGTGAGGGGGCGGTCGCCCGCGCCCAGTGGATGCGCACTGCCAGTGTGTCCATAAGCCAGGCGCCTGCCTTCCTCGCCGCCTGCCGATCCGCATCACGACTCACCGCGGCCAACCTTGCGGTGAGCACATCGTCGCCTGTGGCGTCGCAGTCCCGGCCCGCTTATCCCCGCCTTCGCCCCCACCCCATCTTTCACCGCGCCGGCCACCTCGGCCAGCGCCACCGTCGCCTCCAGCGGCGACTCGGCGACCCGGTCCGCCTCCTCCGCCTCCGCGACACCCACAACAGCTACCTTCTTCCTCACGATGGTCCCCTTCTTGAGCGAGTGCTTGGTCGTGCCCGATCCTTACCATCGGACAGGTCTCAGGCGGGGGACCACCGCCTCCCTTCAACAACCTTGGGGACGCCGTCTCGGGAGAACTGGGCCGTGAACGAGGCGTCGTCGCAGCTGGGGCAGTTATCAACACCGGTGTTCGTGTCGCCCAGGGCTCGTCGGGCGGTCAGCCGAAGTCGACGGTGCGCACCGCCACGTCAGCCCGCATGCGGTCCCGGTGCTCGTCGAGCGACAGGCCGGTCAGCCGCTCGATGAGCACCAACCGGTACTTGACGGTCTTCTGGTGAACGAAGAGCTTGGTGGCGGTGTCGCGCTGGTTGCAGTTGGAATCGAGATAGGTCCGCAGGGTCTCAAGCAGCGCGGTTCCGTTCTGGCTGTCGTGCTTCATGACCGGCCCCAGCGTAGACCTGGCGAAATCTGCGAGCGATGTGCCTCGGGTACCTTCGATGAGCAGGCCCAGGATACCGAGATCCTCGTAGACCGCGACCTGGCGGGCGGAGTCCAGGCCGAGAGCCTGGATGGCCACCAGGGCCTCGTCGAAGGCGCGGCCGAGCTCCATGGCGCTGGTGTGCTCGGAGCTCGCACCCCAGCGGGCCTGGGGTGCCGGGAGCTGCCGTCTGAGTTCCTGGAGCACCGCGGCGAGCAGGACGTGGAGTTTGGCGACGTCGGTCGATTGGATCAGTGCGACCACATCCTCGCCTATCACGGCCACGAGCTTGAGCAGCCCGGAATCCGTGAAGGCAGACTCGCACGACCAGACGAGCCGTCGGCGAAGCTGGTCCTCGTAGGCCTCACTCCACTCCCCCCTCCGGCTGGCCTCCGGCCCCCTGTCGAGCCGGCACACCGCCACCCGGAGAGGGCTCCGCAGATCGATGTGTAGATAGCGGGCCCGGCTCACGGCGGCCCGGCGCTCGTCAGGTGTGCCGCGGAGGAGATGCACCAGGATCTCCTCGCGAAGCGACGCCCGGGCTTGCACCGCTGCCTGCTCTTCGAGATGCTTCAGGGCCACGGCGAAGGACAGCTGGCGCGCCACCAACTCGATCTCGTCACGGGCCAGGCCGGTGCCGGTGAGGCACACCCAACCGATGTGGTCCCGCGCGGCGAGCACGGCGAGCGCCGCGACAGTGCGGACCCCGACCGGGATCCAGTGGAGCATCTGGGCGTTGGGACCGGGGCGGGCCCGCTGGATCGGGGCCAGTGCGGCTAGCACCTCTGCCCAGTCCGAATCGGCCGGTGAGGAAGCCACGGGCTCGAGGTCGGTGCCGAAAAGGGCGACCGAGCAGCCCGAGCGCTCGGCCCCGGCTCGGCAGATGCCGTCAAGCGAGGTACCGTCGAGCAGCGCCTCGATCAGGTCCTGCTGTAGCTTGAGTGCCCGCTCCACCCGGTCGAGCTGGAGTTCCATGGTGCGATGGGCCTCTTCAACGGCGCGGGCGCTGGCCTCGGACGCGGCGTGCAGGCGGGCGTTGTCGAGGGCGATGGCGGCCAGGTCGGCCAGCGCGACCAGGCGGTGACTCTCCGCGGCCGTGAAGCTGGACCTGCGGCGCCGCCACACCTCCAGAACCCCGATGACGTCGCCGTCGACGATCAGGGGGGCGGCCATGGCGGAGCGGGTCTGCTCGAGGCGGGCCAGGTTGCGGAAATCATCGGAGATCACAGCGCTGCTCAAGTAGTCGTCCACCTTCTCGGCACTCCCGGTTGCGAACACCAACCCGGCCAGCCCCTGGCCCCGGCGCATGCGGAGCTGCGCGGTCTCGGCCATCTGGTTACCGGCGCAGCTGCGCATGAAGATCTCGTCGCCATCGCGCAGCAGCACCCCGGCGATATCGGCGCTGAGTAGGGCCAGGGTTTCGTTGGTGACCGCGACGAGAGCCTCATCGAGTTCGTGGGCCCGAAGGATGCGACCGGCTACCGTGCGCAGGCCGTCGACCTCCGCGAGTGCGTCGAGCGCGGCCGCTTCGAGCTGCGTTTCGCGGCTTGAGGGCCGCCGCTCAGGGCGAGCAATCCGAGATGCCGGCGACGGAGCGGTGCGGGTGTCGGTCATCCACGATCATCCCCGAGTTGGAGCATGACTTTCATCTCCCTCGCCTGCCACATATCATGGTATCGCTTGGGCGCGTCCTCGAGCTGACCCCGACCGGTCACCACGAAGGTCGGGTCGAGCACCCCGGCCCCGATCAGCGCGGTGAGTTCGTCGCGCAACGGCAGCGAGTTGCCGATCACGAAGCCAAGCACGATTTCAGCGCCGAAGCAGCGGGCGAGGGGAAGTTGCCAACCCGGGTCCGTGTGGGCGCTGACGCTGGTCACCGTCCCGCCCGGCCGGACCAGGTCCAGCGCGGCATCGAGGCCGAAGGCGTGTCCTACGGCCTCCACCACGACGTCGCTGCCCCGGCCGGCGCTGACCGAGTCGACCACGGCCCGGGCCGTCTCGGGGTCGGTGGCGACGGCGCCGTGGGCGGTTGCCAGGGCCTGGCGCTCAGGCAGGGGGTCGGAGACCACGACGACCGCGGCGCCGTGGACCTGGGCAGCCAGGCTGGCCAGCTGACCGACCGGGCCGGCGCCTACGACGGTGACGACCGATCCTGGGACCACCGCCGCCTGCTTGCACGCCGCCCACCCGGTTGCCAGGTTGTCGCCGATCAGGAGCGCGGCCTCGGGGCCGAGGCCGGCGGGCAGAGCCGATAGTGTCACGTCGGCGTGCGGCACCCGCACCAGCTCGGCCTGTCCGCCGGGCAGGACCGGACCGAACACCCCGCCGGTGCCGAAGAATTGGCGCTCGGCGCAGTGCCAGTGCCGGCCGGACCGGCACCACCAGCAGTGGCCGCAGGCGGTGAAGTCGGACGTCATCACCTCGTCGCCGAGCTTCACCCGGTGGACCGCCCGGCCCACCTCGACAACGGTCCCGGTGAACTCGTGGCCGAGCACCGCCCCCGGCTCCATGCCCGGGGCATGGCCGTACGTGACGTGCAGGTCGGTCCCGCAGATGGCGGCCCGTCTGACCGCCACGATGGCGTCGCCGTCGGCCTCGAGGCGCGGCTCGGGCACATCCGACAGGGCCACCTCGCCTGGCTCGGCGTATACGACGGCTCGCACCCTAACCCACCGCGTGGATTCGCTCGCTGAGGCTCTGGGCGGCCCGGCGAAGTTGCTGCAGCTCCTCGTCCTCTAGGGTGAGGGTGACGATCTCGGTCAGGCCTCCGGGGCCGAGCCGCACAGGGAGCCCGACCCGGGTGTCGCGCAGGCCGTACTCGCCATTGGGGACGACGGCGCAGGTCAGCAGCAAGCCGCGGCTGCTCACCATCTCGCAGACCATCTCGGCCGCAGACCGGCCGGGAGCGAAGTAGGCGCTGCCGCTCTTCAACAGGGAGACGACCTCGGCGCCGGATTCGCGCGCCCGCTCGGTGATCGCGGCAAGGGCTTCGGACTGGAGGACCGATCGGATGGGGCGCCCGGCGACCGTGGCCTGGCTCAGCGGGATCACCATCTCGGGGCCGTGGCTACCGAGGGCGTAGGCGACGACCTCGTCCGGACGGCCCACGCCGGTAAGCGCGACAAAGGCGCAGAACCGGGCGGAGTCGAGGACCCCGGCCATCCCGAGGACCCGTTCGGGGGGGAACCTGGACCGGACCTGGGTTAGGTGGGTCATCTCCTCCAGGGGGTTGGTCACGACCACGACGACTGACTCGGGCGCGTACTCGCGTATCTGGTCGGCGACCGGCCCGACGATATCCGCGTTGGCCTGGGTTAGATCGGTCCGGGTCATCCCCGGCTTGCGGGCCCGGCCCGCCGTCACCACCACGTAGTCGTAATCGGCCAGGTCGGAGAACGCGGTTGTGCCCTCGACAAGGGTCGAGAACCCGCCGACGGAGGCGCAGTGCCACAGGTCGAGCGCCACGCCGGCTGCCAGGCCCTCCATCACATCAATCAGCATGACTTTGGAGAACAGGTCAGCCTCGGCTAGGTGCAGGGCGGCCATTGAGCCCACATGGCCCGCTCCGACTACAGCAACCTTCGGTCTCCCGGCGCCCTCACGGGGCCGACCGGGTGCGATGGCAGCGGCGACCGGCGCGCCCCGCCGGTAGAGAGCGTTGGCCAAGTCGACGCCCGGCTGCGAGGACAACGGGGCGGTCACGGCAACCGGGCCGCCCACTGGCCGAGCTGGCGGGCTCGGCGCCTCACCACCATAGCGGAGCTCGATCCCCAGCTCGCCGGCCCGGTCACGGGCGAGCGGCGTGACCACGTCGCCCGGCCCCACGAGGATCGGGCCCCTGGCTTTCTCGACGTCGCTGGCGCCGATGATGGTCATGAGCCCCCCTCTACCTGCTCCAAGGCGGCGACGGCCGCGTCGCGGGCGCTTTGCACCTCGCTCTCGCTGCCGGACAGGAAGACCCGCCCGAATCGGCCCACGGCCCGAACCTCAACGACGGTGATGTTGGCCACCTTCTCGGCCTCATTGGCAGCCAGCGTGGCGTAGGCGGCAGGTGCCACCTCGAGCACGAACAGGCTGCTGCCGGACATGAGCAGGCTGCCCTTGCGCCACTTGTTGATGAGCTGGGCCTGGTAGGGGCTGACGTTGGTCACGAACTGCGTCGACGCGATCTCGGGCTTCACCCGGTCGCGCTCTGCGAGGCCTAGGTGGTCGAGCACTGCCTGCCCTGATGCCAGCACATCAGCCTGGCTGGCGGCATGGACCTCGAGGAGGCCGAACTCCCGCTCCACGATCTGCAGCGCGGGGCGGACATCGGCCGCCTTTAGGGCCACGTCCATGACCCGGAAGATCTCGTTTCCCGGGGCCACCTCGATGAACAGCTCGGACATGCCGGCCACCGGGACGTCGCCTTGGCAGGTGGCGGCCACGTGCGACGCTGACTGGGGCTGCATGCGGTCGATGAACACGTAGGATCTGAGGGAGAAGCCGCTCATGACAGGGCGATCCCGAACGGCGTGACCAGCAACGCGTGGGGATGCTCGGCGACGGGATGGCCCACGTACCGGGAGACGATCCGCCCGGCGCCCGGGTACATCAGCGCTCCACCGATCAGGTGGACAGGGCCGCCCGGCAGGGGCTCCATCAGCCGGCGAATATTGTCGGCGACCCGTTCGATGCCGGGGGTCAGGATGCTCAGGTGGTCGCCTGCTGCGGTTCTCTTTAGCACCTCCGCCTCGGCCACGTCGACCGAGAGCGCCCCGGCCAGGATGAGGTTGAGGTGGTGGCCGCCACCCGGCCGGTCGGCCAACGATACGAGTTTGCCGTCACGGTAGACGCCTACGCCCGACGAGCCGCCGCCGACGTCTGCGATGGCGCCGTCGCGCACCTGCAACAGCTCTTGGGCCGCCCCGACCTCGTCGATGATCTTCCGGCATTCGATGCCGGCCTGTTCGAGCACAAACCGACAGGCCCGGCTCTCGGCTTCGCCCACCCCGGGCGGGTAGGCTGTGGCTGCCTCGTTGATCGGGCTACAGAGCGCGGCCTCGGCCCGGGCCGAGAGGTCTCGTACTACGGCGACCGCCGCGGCGAAGTCGACGACCACCCCGTCGCGCACCACCTCGGCGGGAATTTGGTCGTAGTAGACCGGGCGGCGGTCGGCCCCGACGGCGGTCAGCACCACGGTGGCCGTGCCCAGGTCCACGCCGAATCGCAGGTCGGCCCCCCCAGTCGGCCGGGGATTCCGGTAGACGGCCGCCGCCTGCTCAAGGTATTCGTCCACCTCGAGATCTGTCATGAGCGTTGTCCCGACCCCGCCAGAAGGTCGTAGAGGGACCGCCAGGGCCGGACCTCGTAGGCGACGCGCTTGATGTTGATCAGGTGCAGCGGGCTGATGTTGTCCGAGGTGATGGACCCACTCCACGTGCCGGTGCCCAGCATGAACGACGGCCCGATGCTCGTCGTATATCCCATACCGCCGAACAGGCTCGGCGTGTTGACCGGAATACGCGACGCTGGCAGCCCGCTGAAGGTACCTATGATGGATTCGTCGGCCGCGTGGAGCCCGAGGGTGTGGCCGGCCCCGCCGAAGTCCAGTACCTCGCGGCAGCGCTTGAACGCTGCTTCGACGGAATCGGCCCGGTAGAAGGACAGGACCGGTCCCAGAATCTCGGCTGACAGGGGCTCCTCCGGGCCGACCCGGCTGAGCACGGTTCCGAGCACCCGCGTGGTCTCGGGGACGGACACGCCGATGCGCCGGGCCAGCTCGATCGCTGACTTGCCGACGTGATCGGGCCGGAGCACCCCAGTCTCGGAGAAGAGGAGCCGAGCCAGCCGCTGCTGGTGGGACCCGTCGAGGTAGAATACTCCCCGAGCCGCGAAGGCCTGGATGGCTCGATCCATGATCTCGCCGTCGATCACGACGGTCTGCTCGGCCACGCAGGCCGTGCCGTTGTCAAAGGCCTTCGAGGTGATGACCATCTCGGCGGCTTCGACCAGGTCGGGTACGCTGCGGTGGATGTAAACCGGCACGTTGCCGGCACCGACCGCCAGCGTGGGCTTGCCGCTACTGTAGTCGGCCCGCACCATCCCGGCCCCGCCAGTGGCGAGCACCAGCGCCACATCAGGATGGCGCATGAGCTCGGCCGTAGCCTCGATGCTCGGCCGCTCGAGGCACGAAATGATCCCGTCAGGCGCCCCGGCTCGCCGGGCCGCGCCGGCCATGACCTCTGCCGTGCGCTGGCAGGCGCGGGCCGCCCGGGGATGCGGGGCGTGGACGACTGCGTTGCCGGACTTTATGGCCGCCAGGCTCTTGAAGATCACCGTCGAGGTCGGGTTCGTGACGGGGATGATGGCGGCGATGACGCCCATCGGGCTGCCGACCGCGGTCATCCGCCCTGGTTCGTCGACCCAGAGAACGCCCTTGGTCCGTAGTCCCTTCATGGACTCGGCGACGAAACCAGCGTTATAGCGGTTTTTCAGGATCTTGTCCTCGTAGACGCCGTAACCCGTCTCCTCTACGGCCAGGCGGGCCAGCTCCGGCGACGCCTCCCATGCCGCTGTGGCCATGGCGTCGACCATCCGGTCGAGGTCGGCTTGGTTGGCGTCCTCGAACCTCACGAAGGCCCGACGCGCCAGGCGGGCCTTCTGCCGGGCCTCGGCTAGGCCGGCGAGATCCTCGTCTAGCTCTGGGGCGATGCTCAAGGTGAGACTCCTCAGCCCAGTACCCGCGATTGCTTACGGCTTGGGCGCGGCCGGAGGCTTCATGAGGATGGCCTCGACCTCCTCGTGCGGGCGCGGGATGACGTGTACCGATACGACCTCGCCGATCTTGTTTGCCGCCACCGCCCCGGCGTCGGTGGCGGCCTTCACGGCCCCTACGTCGCCTCGAACCATGACCGTGACGAGGCCGCCGCCGATCTGCTCCCGGCCAAGGAGGACCACGTTGGCCGCCTTGACCATGGCATCGGCCGCCTCTATGGCTCCCACGAGACCCTTGGTCTCGATCAGCCCCAGGGCGCTCTGTGGCACCGGGTTGCCCGTTGGCATTCTCGTCTTCTCCTTGCTGTCGTCGCTAGCGCTTGCGGAACACCGTCTCGTTGCTGATGGTCACCGAGTCGACGATGCCCACCACTGCGGCATCGGTGGGCACGGCCGAGGTGTCGCCCTCGACCCGCGCTGCGCTTCCCTTGGCCACCAGAACGACTTCCCCCAGGCCAGCGCCCACGTAGTCGGCCGCCACGTAAGAATGCTCGGCTGGCCGGTCCCGGGAGACGTCGTCCATGTCGACCGGCACCACGATGAGGAGTGTCCGGCCGTGGAGTCCCAGCTGTTTCACCGTGGCGACCACCTGCCCTACGACTCGACCAATCTCCATCGACGCCTCCCCCCTCTGGCTAGCTGGGTCCAGGTCATCCGTAACCATACGGGAGTGTTGCGATAGGAGCTTTATCCCTCGGGGATAAGAGGGCCGGGAAAAATGTTCACCCAAGGCAGTG
>JAJZWW010000124.1 GCA_021846485.1 Actinomycetes bacterium | reverse complement strand
CGGCTGCGCGCCGCCTCGAACGCCTCCTCCCCCCAGGGGTACCAGTCGACCGGGTTGCCGGCGTGCTGGCGCAGGTAGGGGCTGGTCTCGGCCGCCAGGCGGTTGGTCGTCTCCACCCCGCCAGGCTAGAACCCTTCCGGCAACTACTTGGACGGCGCTACCAACTTCGGCCGGGTCAGCACACAGTTCTCGGTCTTCGGCCGTCCAAGTAGTTGCCGCTCGGGCCCTTACCGGCCCCCTGGCAGGGGGGCGCCGGCGGGGCGTCCGGCCGGGGCGTGGTGCTGCCCGGGCCCCCGGCGCGGAGCCCGGGCGCGACCCGCTGGCCGGCGGACCTGTGGTAGGCAGGGCGACGGTGGTCAAGGCCAGAAGAGGTGACCCGAGCCCCCCGTCGGCGCAGTTCCGCCTCACCGTGCTCATGGTGCTGGCGGGTTGCCTGTTCGGCGCGCTCGTCGTGCGTCTCGCCGTCCTCGACCTCGTCCACTCCGCCCCGGCCTCTTCCGCCGGGCCGAGCGTGGCGTCCGCCGGGCTGGTCACCGTGTACACCCCCGCCCCCCGCGGTGAGATCCTGGACCGCTCCGGCCAGCCGCTCGTGGCCAACCGCCAGGTGCCGGTGCTCGAGGTGGAGCGCAACGTTGTGACCCCGGCGGCGGAGTCCCGCCTCGCGGTGCTCCTCGGCATGTCCCTCGCCGGGGTCCGCTCGGCGGTGGCCAACCCCCAGTACGGCCCCCTGGTGCCGGTCCCGGTGCTAACCGACCCGACTGCCAGCGAGATGCTCTACGTCGAGGAGCACCGCTCGCAGTTCCCCGGGGTGCTGGCCACAACCATCTCCGAGCCGTACGTGACCCCCCTCGGCCGCTACGCCGGCGACGTGATCGGCTACGTCGGGCAGGTCGACTCGGCGGAGCTGGCATCGCTTCGCAAGGCGTACCCCTCGGCCCACTACCAGGCGGGCGACGTGGTCGGCCAGAGCGGCATCGAGGCCGAGATGCAGCCCTACCTCGCCGGCCGCCCCGGGGTGACGGTCTACGAGGTCGACCCCCAGGGCCAGGTCCTCGGGGTGGCCAGCCGGACCCCGCCGGTCCCTGGCGACAACGTGGTGCTCACCTTGGACGGCAAGCTGCAGCAGGTGGCCGACACCTCGATCCTGCAGGGTCAGGCGGTCGCCCGCTCCCAACCGGCCGGCAACGGGGTGGGCCACTACAAGTCCCCCGGCGGATCGGCGGTGGTGGAGAACCCGAGCAACGGTCAGGTCCTCGCCCTCGCAACCGAGCCGACGTTCAACCCGGAGTGGTTCGACCGGGGCATCACCACCGCCGAGTACCGCTCGCTGATCGACAACCCCGCCCTCCCCCTGGAGGACCGGGCGATCCAGGGCCAGTACGCGCCGGGGTCCACCTTCAAGGTGGCCAGCGCGACCGCCGGGCTCCACTACGGGGTGATCACCCCGACGTCGCTGTTCAACGACACCAAGGGCTACATCGTCGTCGCCGGCCACGTGTTCCACGACGCAGGCGGCATCGGGGCGGGGATCATCAACGTCTCCCAGGCCCTCACCGCGTCGAGCGACAACTACTTCAACACCGTCGGCTTGAACCTGTGGTACAAGAGGGCCAAGATCGGCCCGACCGCCCTGCAGAAGGTGGCCGCCAGCTACGGCTTCGGCAAGCCGACCGGGATCGACCTCCCGGGCGAGGCGGCGGGCCTGGTGCCGACACCCGCCCAGCAGGTCGCCCTCAAGCGGGCCGAGCCCCACAACCCCAACGCCCTCGGCTACTGGGTGGTGGGCGACAGCATGGAGATGGCGATCGGCCAGTTCCAGGACGAGGTCACCCCGATCCAGCTGGCCAACGCGTACTCGACGTTCTCCAACGGGGGGACCCGCTACGTGCCCCAGCTCGTGCTCCAAGTCCGGGCCCCCGACGGGAAGGTCGTCCGGCGCTTCTCCCCGCGGGTGGCGGGGCACGCCGCGTCGCTGACCCCCGCCGAGCGCGACGCGATGATCCAGGGCTACCTCGGGGTCACTCACAACCCGGCCGGCACCGCCTACCCGGTTTACATCGGCACGGCGCTCGACACCCGCTTCCACATCGCCGGCAAGACCGGCACCGCCCAGGTGGCCAACCATCCGGGGCAGGACACCTCGGTGTTCGTCGGCTTCGCCCCGGCCTACGGCACCCGCTACGTAGTCGACTCGTTCATGGAGGAGTCCGGCTACGGGGAGTCGGTAGCTGCACCGGTCGTCCGGCGGATCTTCGACCAGCTGTTCCACCAGAAGCTGCAACCGGTCGGCTTCCAGCAGCCGACCCCCTGAGCTGAGGGGGACGCGGCCAGGCCGGCGTCCGCCGGTCGGGGTGAGCGGCGTGGGCGAGGTGGGTGGCGTGGTCGCGGCCGGCGGCGGGTGGCGGCTGGTCGCGGGCGGCCGGTGGCGGCGATCACCCCACGAGGTAATCTTGCAGGGAGTGCAAGCTGGGCTACGCTGCCCACCGTGCCCACCACCCTCGACGAGTGCAGCACCGACACGGTCAGCAGGACCGACACCGTCAGGGAGCGTAAGAAGCGCGAGACCCGCTCCTCCCTCCGACGGGCGGCCGTCGCCCTCGTGGGCGAGCGGGGGCTGCACTCGGTCACCGCCGAGGAGATCGCCGCGGCCGCCGGCGTGTCCCCCCGGACCTTCTTCAACTACTTCCCCACCAAGGAGGACGCCGTCGTCGGCTACGACCCGGCGAAGACCGCGGAGATGGTCGAGCGGCTGCGCTCCCGGCCCGACGAGGAGCCGGCATTCGAGGCCCTCAGGGTCACCGTGCTCGAGACGCTGATGCCCTCCGACGTGGGCCCGGCCGAGCTCCTCGACCGCCTGCGGGTGGTCGGTGCCGACCCCCACCTGGTGGCCCACCAGGTGAGCCGGTTCGGGGACCTCGAGCGAGCGCTCACCGAGTCGCTGGCCGGCCGGAAGGTGGCCGACCGCCTACCCGGCAGCCACGCCGCTCTCGTCGTCGCCTGCGTGCTCGCTGCGGGCCGGGTCGCGCTGATGTCCTGGTGCCGTACGGGGGGGCGCGACCGGCTCGACCGGGTCCTGGCCGACCATCTCGGGGCGGTCGGCGCTGGCCTGGCCGGAGTGGCGGAGCCCGCCGGGAGCGAGCGGTGACCGAGGTCCTCGAGGCCCCCGGGCCCGGCGGTGGCTCACTGCCGCACCTCGACCGCCGGCGGGTGCTGCTGATCATCGGGGCGCTGATGCTCGGGATGCTGCTCGCCGCGCTCGACCAGACCGTGGTCTCCACGGCCCTTCCGACGATCGTCGGGGACCTCGGCGGGGCTTCCCACATCGCCTGGATCGTCACCGCCTACCTGCTGACCTCCACGGTGTCCACGCCCCTGTGGGGGAAGCTGGGGGACCTCTACGGCCGCAAGCAGTTCTTCCAGGCGTCGATCGTCATCTTCCTCATCGGCTCAGCCCTCTCCGGTCTCAGCCAGACGCTGGGCATGCTGATCGTCTTCCGGGGCGTGCAGGGCCTCGGCGCCGGCGGGCTGATGGTCGGCGCCCAGGCGATCGTCGGTGACGTCGTCGAGCCCCGCGAGCGGGGCAAGTACCAGGGGCTGTTCGGGGCGGTGTTCGCGGTCACCACCGTCATCGGGCCGCTCCTCGGCGGCTTCCTCACCCAGGACGCCAGCTGGCGGTGGGTCTTCTACCTCAACGTCCCGCTCGGCTTCCTCGCGCTCGTGGTGACCGCGGCGGTCCTGCCGGGCAACCTGAGCCGAGTGCAGCGGGCGATCGACTACCGGGGAACGATCCTGCTGTCGCTCGGGGTGACGGCGTTGGTGCTGTTGGTGAGCCTCGGCGGCACCACCTACGGGTGGGGCTCGCTCCCCATCGCCGTGCTCGGCGTGGCCGGCGTGGTGCTGCTGGTCGCGTGGGCGGTAGTGGAGCGGCGGGCGGCCGAGCCCATCCTGCCCCTCCGGCTCTTCGCCAACCGGACTTTCGCAGCGGCCAGCGCCGTCGGCTTCGTCGTCGGCTTCGCGCTGTTCGGCGCGGTCACCTTCCTGCCGGTGTTCCTCCAGGTCGCCAAGGGCGTCGACCCGACGGTCTCGGGGCTGCAGCTGCTGCCGCTCATGGGCGGCCTGCTGTTCACCTCGATCGTCTCGGGGTTCCTCATCAGCCGTTGGGGCCGCTACAAGGTCTTCCCCGTCGCCGGGACGGCGGTCATGACCCTCGGGCTGTACCTGCTTTCCACCGTCGACGCGTCGACGTCGACGGCGTTGATGGCCCTGTACATGGCGGTCATGGGTCTCGGCCTCGGCGGGGTCATGCAGGTTCTGGTCATCGCCGTGCAGAACGCCGTCGAGCGCAGCGAGCTGGGAGTGGCGACCGCTGGCGCGACGTTCTTCCGCTCGATCGGCGGCTCGTTCGGTGCGGCGATCTTCGGGGCGATATTCGCCAACGTCCTCCAGTCGCGCCTCGCCCGGGACCTGCGCGGCCTCCGCGTGCCGAAGGGGCTCGGCGCGTCGGTCAGCCCGGCCCGCCTGACCCACGTCCCCCCCGCTGTACTCCACGGAGTGAAAGCCGCCTACGCCTCGAGCATCGACACCGTCTTCGTGGTGGCCGTGCCGATCGGGGCGGTGGCTTTCCTGCTCAGCTGGCTGCTACCGGAGCTGTCGCTGCGCTCCAGCGGGGAGCATGCCGGTGCCAGAGCAGCAGTGCTGGAGGGCGCCCCGCTGGCCGGGGAGGCCCCGGGGGGCGCGTTGCCCGGGGTGGGGTCGGCGATGGAGCAGGTGGACCCGGGGCTGGGACGCCAGGGCTAGCCGGACGGGTCCGGAACGGGCCGGTCGGCGGCCTGCGGGGGAGGCTCATCGGACGGGGAGGGCCAGGCCTGAGCAGAATGCCTGCCTTTCGGTGATTTCGCCCTACCGCGGCTAGCGCTTGGAAGCACCCGTGGCCCACGGTACAAATCTGTCTCGTGACCGCCACTGCTGTCGCCACCCGGCGCTCGGGCGACCGCGGTGATCGCCTCCCCGACCCGACCTCCCCGGCCTGGTCGGTCATCGGCCACCCGGCCCCCGAGGAGATCGACGAGGTCGCCGACCATGCCGTCCTCTCGGGCGGCGTGGCCATGGCGTTGGTGGCAGTAGTGGCCGGGCTGCTCGGCGTCGGGCAGTTCGTCACCAGCGCCCACGAGGCCCGCAGCGCGGTGGTGGCGATCACCAACGTCGCCGCCGTCTTGCTGCTGGCCAGCACCCTGCTGCTGGCCGCGCGCTGGAGGCTGGCAGGAGAGCCCAGGGCGGCGTTCTCCGCCGCAGTGACCCTTCTCTCCACCCTCGTCACCATGCCGGCGGTCGTCGTCACCGACGGCCGGGCCGACGGATCGCTGGTCGCGGTGGCGAGCGCGTTGGGGCCGTTCGCTGCGGCGGCCGTGCTGGTGGTCGTCGGCAGTGCCCGCCGCGCCGACCTCCGATCAGCGGTGAGCCCCGTGAGGGCGATCGTCCTGTCCCTCGCTGGCGCGGTCGGCCTGAGCCTGGCCACCGGGCTCTCCCCGCTCGGCGGCCTGCTGCGGGCCCAGCCGCTACCCGGCCTGGGAGCCGGGAGCTTGATGACCGCTGCCTGCGGGGTCGCCGGAGCCGGTTGGTGCCTCCTCAGGGCCTGGTCGAGCCGCCGGCTGGTCGACTTCGCACTGGCGGGTGAGCTGCTCGCCATCGGCCTGTCGGCGGCGTCGGCGGCCCTCGCCCCCGAGTTGTCAGGCGCTCCCGCGCCTGCGGCGCTACCCTCCCTGGTGCTGCTCGGCGGCGCGTTGCCGCTCGCCTTGGCGACCACGGTGGACCTGGGTAGGGCCATCGAGACGGTGGTCGCCGGCTCGGCCCGGGGCCAGCGGCTCCGGCAAGTTGCCGAGTCGCAACTGGAAGACACCAGGCGCACGCAGAAGGGGCTCCACCACGACCTGAACGCGTCGCTGAGCGCGGTCAGCGCCGCCTTGGTGCTCCTCCAGGACCCGCGGGTCGCCGAAGACCCATCCGAGACCAGGCGTCTCGCCATAGCCGCCCAGGAGCAGATCCTCGGGCTGCAGTCCCAGTTGGTCGCCGACGCCGGGCCCCCCCGGTGGTTCGCCATCGGTGACGTCGTCGAGCGGACGGTGTCGATCCGCAAGGGTCAAGTACAGCCGGTGGTGACGAGCATCGAACCCGGTCTCGTCGCCTGGGGCCGGCCGGACCACTTCGCCCTGGCGCTCAACAACCTCCTCGCGAATGCGGCGGCGTACGCTTCGGGATCGCCGGTCGCCGTCCAGGTCCACCAGGTGATGGTGGGGGACAAGGCGGGGGTCCAGGTCCTGGTCTCCGACCACGGGCCCGGGGTGCGCGATCCGGCCAAAGCTCTGACGCCAGGATGGCGGGGGACCAGCATCGGGCGGACCATGGGGAGTGGGCTCGGTCTCCCTCAGTGCAAGTCGATGGTCGAGGCCAACATGGGGCGTTTCTGCCTGTACCCGACAGACCCGGGCCGCCCGATCGGCCAGCAGGGCCTGACCGTCGAGATGGTGCTGCGGGGCCTCGACGACAAGCGCGGTCCCGCCACCCGGACCGGCGGGGCCGTCGCCAGCCACGTCACCAGCGTGGGTCCTCGGTAGGTAGGGCGCGGGTCACCCGAGGCGGCGCCTCTCGTCGTAGAGTGCCACCGCGGCGAGCTGGCTCGACACGTCCAGCTTTGCCAGGATCCCCCGGATGTGGGTCCGGACGGTCGGCACCGAGATGCGCAGCTCCAGGCCGATCGCCGGCACCGAGCGCCCCCGGTCCAGCAGCTCGAGCACCTCCCACTCCCGGGTCGTGAGGCCGTCGAAGCGCCAGCGCAGCTCGCCCCGCCTGGCGAGCTGGCGGTGCCCCCGCTCGACCAGCTCTCCGCGGAGCGCCGGGTCCCACAGCGTGCGCCCTGCCAGCACCGCGCTTGCAGCCTCGACCAGCTCGGGGAGCGGCGAAGCCTTGTCGACCCAGCCGGAGGCCCCGAGAGCGGCCGCTACGGCGAGGCGGTCCTCGTCGCGCGTGCCGGTCACGATCACCACCTTGGCGCCGCTGCGCACCGCTGGCTCGACCAGGTCGAGACCGTCGGTGCCGCCGAGGTTGACGTCGAGCAGCACCAGGTGGGGCCGTAGGCGGTGTACCTCGGCTACCACGTCGAGGAGGCCGGCGACCGTGCACTCGAATCCCTGCAGGTCCAGCACCCGGGCCAGGGCTTCGGCGAACAGGGCGTGATCGTCGACCACGAGAGCCCGCCGGTTGCCCCCGACGGTGGCCGCCCCGGCCCCGGAGTCCACGTCCATCCACCTTCGACCGTAGCGCGCCTGACGTCGGCCCGAGCGGTCGGCGGGCCGGGGTGGCCGGCCGTCGGGTGGGGCTGGGGTTCGTCAGGCGGGAGGGGTCGGCCCGAGCGGCCGGTGGGTGCAGGGGGGGTGGCCGGGCTGGCTGGCGCTCGAAAGAACCGCTCAGCTCGGCTCAGTCAGTGCGCCGGGCTCAGTGCGCCAGGCCGGGTGGCCCGGGCTCAGTGCGCCAGGCCGGCGGTGATCGCATCGATCCGCTCGAGCACCCCGTCGTCGATGCGGTCGATCACCAGGAGGGAGTTGAGGTTGTCGTGGACCTGGGAGACCCGGCTCGCCCCAGTGATCACCGTGGAGACGTGGGGGTTGCGGGCGCACCAGGCGATGGCCAGCTGGGCGAGGGTGGCGTCGAGCGACTCGGCGAGCTTCTGGAGCTCTCGGACCGCGTTGTTGCGCTCCGGGTCGGTGAGGGCGTCGCGCAGCCACTCGTAGCCGGGCAGGGAGCCGCGGCTGCCCTCGGGGACCCCGTCGACGTACTTCCCGGTGAGCACCCCGGAGGCGAGGGGGCTCCAGGTGGTGAGGCCGGTGCCGATGTCCTCGTAGAGCCGTGCGTACTCCTCCTCGACGCGGCGGCGGGTGAAGATGTTGTACTGCGGCTGTTCCATCACCGGCTTGTGGAGGTGGTGGCGATCGGCGATCTCCCACGCGGCGCGGATCTCGTCGGCGGTCCATTCAGAGGTGCCCCAGTAGAGCGCCTTGCCGGGGCTGCCCATGTCCGACATCGCCCACACGGTCTCTTCGATCGGGGTCTCGGGGTCGGCCCGGTGGCAGAACACGAGGTCCACGAAGTCGAGGCCGAGGCGGTCGAGCGAGCCGTCGATCGCCTGGGACAGGTACTTGCGGTTGAGCGTGTTGCGCATGTTGACCGAGTCGTCGAGTCCCCAGAACAGCTTGGTCGACACGACGTAGCGCTGGCGGGGCCAGCCGCGTTCGGCG
>JAJZWW010000123.1 GCA_021846485.1 Actinomycetes bacterium | reverse complement strand
GTCGCCGAAGAGGACCTGGAGTACGCCGGCGGCGCCTTCAGCGTGAGGGGGACCCCGGAGAAGGCCGTTCCCCTGGCCGGGCTGGCGTTCGAGGCGTTCACCGCCCACAACCTTCCCGACGGTATGGAGCCCAACTTGGAGGCGTCCACCCACTGGGACCCGCCCAACTTCACCTTCCCCTTCGGCACCCACATCGCGGTCGTCGAGGTCGACACCGAGACCGGAGCGGTGAAGCTGGCCCGCTACGCCGCGGTCGACGACTGCGGCAACCAGATCAACCCGCTGATCGTCGAGGGCCAGGTCCACGGTGGCATCGCCCAGGGCGTCGCCCAGGCTCTCTGGGAGGACGCGGTCTACGACGAGGAGGGCAACCTGCTGTCCGCGAGCTTCATGGACTACCTGGTCCCCTCTGCAGCGGAGCTGCCGAGCTTCGAGACCGGCTCCACCGTGACCCCGAGCCCGACCAACCCGATGGGCGTCAAGGGCGTCGGCGAGGCGGGCACCATCGGGTCGGCGCCCGCGGTGGTCAACGCCGTGGTCGACGCCCTCTCCCCGTACGGCATCAGCGACATCGCCATGCCCGCGACGCCCGAACGGGTGTGGCGGGCCATCCAGCGCGCCCAGGAGGCAAGCACATGATCCCCGCCCCGTTCGAGTACCGGCGTGCCGGCAGCGTCGAGGAGGCGCTGGGCCTCCTGGAGGAGGGGGGCGAGGACGCCAAGCTCCTCGCCGGCGGCCACTCGTTGCTGCCGCTCATGAAGCTCCGCCTGGCCGCCCCTTCGGTGTTGGTCGACATCGGCCGGCTCCGGGACCTCTCCTATGTCCGGGACGGCGGCGAGATGATCGCGATCGGTGCCCTGACCCGCCACCGCGAGGTGGAGACCAATCCGATCGTCGCCGAGCACGCGCCGCTCCTCGCCCACGTCGCCGGCCAGGTCGGCGACCCGCAGGTCCGTCATCGGGGGACCATTGGCGGCTCGATCGCCCACGGCGACCCGGCCTCCGACCTGCCGGCCGCGGCCCTCGCCCTCGGCGCCACCTTCGAGGTGGTCGGCCAGGGAGGGGCTGCCCGGTCGATCCCCGCCGCCGAGTTCTTCCAGGGGTTCCTCGAGACCTCCCTGCAGCCGGGGGAGATCCTCACCGAGATCGCCGTGCCGAAGACGACTGGCGCAGGATGGTCGTTCCAGAAGTTCAACCGCCGAGCCCAGGACTGGGCGATCGTCGGGGTCGCCGCGGTCCGCAACGGCTCCACCGGCATCGGGCTGGTCAACATGGGCTCGACGCCGCTGCGGGCCACGGCGGTCGAAGCGGCTCTCGCCGGCGGTGCGTCGCTGGAGGAGGCTGCCTCCCATGCCGCCGAGGGGCTCGACCCGCCGGCCGACCTCAACGCCTCACCCGAGTACCGGGCCCACCTCGCCCGGGTGCTCGTGCGTCGGGCGCTCGAGGAGGCCTCGGCCTCCCCGCGCTAGCCGGCGGCCCCCCGCGCCAGCCGGCGGCCTTCCCGCGCCAGGCCGGCGCAGTCAGGGCGGACCGGGCCGTGGGATCCGGGCGCCGGTAGCCTGACGGGGTGAGCGCTGCGCCTCTTGCGACCGTCCCCGCCGGGGATCCCCCCGACGTCGAGTCCGTGGCCGCGGCCCTGGCGGAGCACGGCTACCTCGCCGACGAAGGGCTGGCCACGTCGATCTTCCTGTCGGTCGCGCTGCGCCGGCCGCTGCTGCTCGAGGGAGAGGCCGGCGTCGGCAAGACTGAGGTGGCCAAGGTCCTCGCCCAGTGGACCGGTGGTCGGCTCATCCGCCTCCAGTGCTACGAGGGGATCGACGTGTCCCAGGCGGTCTACGAGTGGGACTACGCCCGCCAGCTGCTGCACCTGCGGGCGGCGGAGATCGCCGGGGAGCGGGTCGGCGACGCCGGGTCGGGGGTGGCCGGGGGTCCCCCCCGGGATGCCCGCCGCGGGGTCGGCTCCGGCGGGGACGGAGGGACGCGGGGTGCCGGCCACGGCCGGGACGGGGGTGTCGGGCTGACCGACGAGGTCTACTCCGAGCGGTTCCTCGTGCGCCGGCCCCTGCTGCAGGCCGTCGACCACGGGGACGGGCCTCCGCCGGTGCTGCTGATCGACGAGGTCGACCGGGCCGACGACGAGTTCGAGGCGTTCCTCCTGGAGATCCTCTCGGAGTACGCGGTCAGCGTGCCCGAGCTCGGGACGTTCCGGGCCGAGGTACCACCCCGGGTGGTCATCACCTCCAACCGGACCCGTGACGTGCACGACGCGCTGAAGCGCCGCTGCCTCTACCACTGGGTGCCGCACCCCGACTTCGAGCGGGAGGTGGCGATCGTCGGGTTGAGGGCCCCGCAGGTCAACCGGGTGCTCACCAGGCAGGTGGCCGCCGCGGTCGAGGCGCTGCGCGGGATGCAGCTGTACAAGCCCCCTGGGGTCGCCGAGACCATCGACTGGGCGAGCGCCCTCGCCGCCCTCGGGCGGGCGGAGATCGACGAGCGCACCGTGGACCTCACCCTCGGGACCGTGCTCAAGTACCAGGAGGACCAGAGCCGGGTGCGGGAGGCCGGGATCGGCGAGCTGGTCCGCTTGGCCGTGCTGCGGGGCGGATGAGCGCCGCGGGAGCTCCCGTCACCGGCGGCGACCGGATGGTCGTGGGTTTCGCCCGCGCCCTGCGGGGGGCGGGTCTTGCGGTGCCCGTCGGCGCCGTGATCACCTTCGCCGAGGCCCTCGGCAGGGTCGGGGTCGACCGCCGCGCCAGGGCGTACTGGGCGGGTCGGGCGACGCTCGTACGTCGACCGGAGGACATCGCGGTCTACGACCGGGTCTTCGAGTCGTACTGGCTGGGCCGTCCCGGTTGGGTCGAGCAGCCGGTGGCCGCCGAGCCGGTGACCCTCGGCCTGGACGACACCGAGGGCGTCCCACTGGATGGAGGGGAGGACGGCGGGGAGCTGCAGGCGGTGCGCTGGAGCGCCGTCGAGGCGCTGCGCGACCGGGACTTCTCGTCCTACACCAGCGCGGAGTGGGCCGAGCTCCAACGCCTCGTGGAGCGCCTCCGGCTCACCGCCGCACCCCGCCGGGCGCGCCGCCGCCGCCCCGACCCCCGCCGCCGGGGCCATCCCGACCTGCGCAGGACGATCCGTCGGGCGCTGCGCACCGGGGGCGAGCCCCTGCAGCGCGCCTGGCGCTCCCCCTCCACCCGCCCCCGCCGACTGGTGCTCCTGGTCGACGTCTCGGGGTCGATGGACTCCTACGCCCGGGCGCTGTTGCGCTTCGCCCACGCCGCGGTCCGTGCCCGGGGAGCGGTGCGCTGCGAGGTGTTCACCATCGGGACCCGGATCACCCGGGTAACCCGCCAGCTCGGAGACCGGGATCCCGACGCGGCGCTCTCCGCCGCGGCCGCCGCGGTCGACGACTGGTCGGGTGGGACCCGCCTGGGGGAGACCCTGCGGGAGTTCAACGACCGCTTCGGTGTCCGCGGGATGGCCCGGGGGGCGGTGGTGGTGGTCCTCTCGGACGGTTGGGACCGGGGTGAGCCCGAGTCGCTGGCCGAGGAGATGGGCCGCCTGTCCCGGGTGGCCCATCGGGTGGTGTGGGTGAACCCGCTGAAGGCCAGCCCCGGGTACGCTCCGCTGGCGCGGGGGATGGCGGCAGCGCTGCCTCACGTGGACCAGTTCGTCGAGGGCCACTCGTTGGCCGCTCTGGAGCGTCTCGCCGCCGTCGTCGGTGGCCCTTCGAAGAGGGGAAAGGAGGCCAGGTCGTGAAGGAGGTCCTCGCGGACGTCGACCGGTGGCGGTCGGAGGGCAAGCGGGTCGCGCTGGCCCGCGTAGTGGGCACCGAGGGGTCCAGCCCCCGGCTCCCGGGGGCGACGATGGTCGTGAGCGAGGCGGGGGAGGTCGCCGGCTCGGTGTCGGGCGGGTGCGTGGAGGGCGCGGTGGTCACCGAGGCGCTCCAGGTCCTCTCCGGCGACGGCGCCCCTCGCCTGTGCCGCTTCGGGTACTCCGACGACGAGGCGTTCGCTGTCGGGCTGACCTGTGGCGGCACGATCCGGGTCCTCGTCGAACCCCTGGACTGGTAGGCGGGACCGCCGGTGGCCGGCCTGTTCGACGTGCTCGCCGCCGCCCTCCGGGCGGAGGAGCCCGTCGCCCTCGTCGAGGTGGTGGAGGGCCCGGCGGAGATCTTCGGGGCCAAGCTCGTGGTCCGGCCGGGCGCCGAGCCGGTCGCCCTCGGGTCGCTGGGCGACCCCGACCTCGACCGGGTCGTGATCCGCGACACCCTGGGCGAGCTGGCCGCCGGTCTGAGCGTCACCCGCCACTACGGGCCCCACGGGGAGGCCCGGGCCCGGGACGTCGGGGTGTTCATCGAGAGCTTTGCCCGGCCGCCGCGCATGGTCATCTTCGGCGCGGTCGACTTCACCGCCGCCCTCGCCAGGGTGGCCAAGGTGCTCGGCTACCACGTGACCGTGTGCGACGCCCGGCCGGTCTTCGCCACCCGGGCCAGGTTCCCCATGGCCGACGAGGTGGTCGTCGCCTGGCCCGACCGGCACCTGCGGGAGGTCGGCCCGTCGCTCGGGCCGCGCGACGCGGTGTGCGTCTTGACCCACGACCCGAAGTTCGACGTGCCCGCCCTCACCGCCGCCCTCACCACCCGGGTCGGCTACCTGGGCGCGATGGGCTCGCGGCGGACGACCCTCCAGCGCGAGGAGCGCCTCCGGGAGGCAGGGGTCGACGACGCCGGCCTCGCCCGGATCCTGGCTCCGATCGGGCTGGACATCGGGGCCCGCACCCCCGAGGAGACCGCGGTGTCCATCTGCGCCGAGATCATCGCCGTGCGGACCGGGAGGGCCGCTCCGTCGCTGCGCGACGCCGACGGGCCGATCCACCGGGACCCGGCCGGCGTCCCCTCCCCGGCGTGAGCCCCCCGCGCTCCGCGGCGGTCGTGCTCGCCGCCGGGAGCGGATCGCGCTTCGCCCTCCCCGCGCTTCGCCCGCCCCCTGGGTCCCCGCCCCCTGCCCGGGGTGGTCACCCCGGTTGCTCCACCCACAAGCTGCTCGCCGACTTCCACGGCCGTCCGCTGGTCGCCTGGGCCCTCGACGCCGCCCTCGACGCCGGCCTGGCTCGCACGTGGGTGGTCACCGGCGCCGTCGAGCTGACCGGGGTGGTACCCGACGGGGTGGAGGTGCTGGACAACCCGAGCTGGGCGGAGGGGCAGGCCGGGTCACTGCAGCTGGCTGTCCGGGCGGCGGGTGCTGCGGGCCTGGAACGGGTGGTGGTCGGCCTCGGCGACCAGCCGATGGTGCCCCCGGAGGCGTGGCGGGCGGTGGCCGGCAGCCCCGGGCCGATCGTCGTGGCGACCTACGGGGGGCGGCGGCGCAACCCGGTGGGCCTGGACCGGGAGGTGTGGGCGGAGCTGGCCGCCGAGGGCGACGAGGGCGCCCGATCGCTCGTGCGGCGGCGACCGGAGCTCGTCAGGGAGGTAGCGTGCCCCGGAGAACCGGCGGACATCGACACCATGGAGGACCTCTACCGATGGAGCTGACCAACGACTTCCGAGTGAGCGTGCCGCCCGACAAGGCCTGGAAGGTGCTGACCGACGTCGAACGCATCGCGCCCCTGCTCCCTGGGGCCCAGCTCCAGGAGATCGAGGGCGACGAGCTCCGGGGGATCATCAAGGTGAAGGTGGGACCGATAACCGCTCAGTACAAGGGGACCGCCAGCTGGGTCGAGCGTGACGAGCAGGCGGGCCGGGCGGTGCTCGAGGCGTCGGGGCGCGACACCCGGGGTCAGGGCAACGCCAGCGCCAGGATCACCTGCGCCATGTCCCCCGACGGCGACGGCACCAAGGTCGTGGTCACCACCGACCTGACGATCACCGGCAAGGTCGCCCAGTTCGGCCGGGGAGTCCTCGCCGACGTGAGCGGCAAGGTGATCGGGAAGTTCGTGGACGCGCTCGAGGCCGACTTGAAGAGGGAGGGCAGCCCCCAGGAGGACGTCCCGGCGCCGGCCGGGGCGCCGTCGGAGGGGGTCTCGCCTCCGGAGGCTCCCCGCGTCCACGAGGAGGCGGAGGGGGCACCCGGCGGGGGGTCGGAGCCGCCGGCCGAGGAGGCCACCCGTGCCGGCGACGAGCCGCCGGCGTCTGGCCCCGAGCCATCCCCGATCAAGGTGCGGCGCGTCGAGCACCCCGAGCCCGAGCCGGTCGACCTGATCGACGCCGCCGGAGCGTCGGTGGCCAAGCGTCTGGCGCCGGTGGCCGGGGGGTTGGGGCTGCTCGTGGCGGTCGTCTTGCTCCGGCGGCTGCTGCGGCGCTGAGCGCCTCGATGGGCGAGGCCGGCGACACCGCCCGGGTGACCGCCCTCCTGGGCCGTCTCCCCCGCGCTGGCTTCGAGGTCGTGGTCCGCGCCGCTTCGGGGGACCCGGTGGTGGTGCGCAACTCCCCGCTGCTCGACGACGGCACGCCGATGCCCACCCGGTACTGGTTGGTCGACCCCGGGTTGAGGCGCAGCGTCGACCGGCTGGAGTCGCGCGGCGGTGTCCGGGCGGCCGAGCAGGCAGTGGACCCCGGCGAGCTGGCCGCCGCCCACCTGCGCTACGCCGCGGAGCGGGACTCCGCGGTGCCTGGCGGATGGGACGGTCCTCTCCCGAGCGGGGGGGTCGGAGGGACCCGTCGCGGGGTCAAGTGCCTGCACGCCCATCTCGCCTGGCACCTCGCCGGCGGCGACGACCCCGTGGGCCGCTGGGTCGTCAGGGCGCTGGGTCTAGACGGATCGCGCCCGGCGGCCCGGCCCGGCCCGGCACCCCCGGCCGGCGCCGGTGGGCGGCCGTGAGCCCCGAGATGCCGGCCGGCGCCGGCGCTGCTGTGGACGGGGGTCCGGTGGCCGCCGTCGACTGCGGGACCAACCGATCTCGCCTGCTGGTCGCCGACCGCTCCGGGCACCAGCTGGAGCGCTCGATGACCATCACCCGGCTCGGCCAGGGGGTCGACTCCACCCACCGCCTGGACCCCCGGGCGGTGGACCGGACGGTTGCGGTCCTGCGCGGCTACCGGGCGACGATGGACGGCCACGGGGTGGTCGCGGTGCGGATGACCGCCACCTCGGCGGCCCGCGACGCGAGCAACCGGGCCCTGTTCCTCGACGCGGCGCGCGAAGCGGTGGGCGTGGGGGCCGAGCTGTTGAGTGGGGAGCAGGAGGCGGCTCTCTCCTTCGCCGGCGCCACGGCCGAGCTCGACGTGGCCGGCTCGCCGTGGCTGGTGGCCGACATCGGCGGGGGCTCGACCGAGCTGGCCTGCGGGCCGGCGGGGACCGACGGGCCGGGGCGCCTGCTCCCGGCCGCCTCCCGCTCCCTCGACATCGGGTGCGTGCGGGTCACCGAGCGGTTCTTGCACCACGACCCTCCTACGCCCGCCGAGGTCGCCGCCGCCCGACGCTACGTCGCCGAGCTGGTGGCCTCGGTGACGGCCGAGCTCCCGGAGCTGGCGCAGGCCCGCAGCTTCGTCGGGCTGGCCGGCACGGTCTCCTCCGCCGCCCACCTCGATCTCCGGCTGGCCCGCTACGACCGCAGTGCGGTGCACCACCACCTCCTCGGTGCCCAGGTCGTCGAAGCGCTGCTCGCCGAGCTGGCCGCCGTCCCGGTAGCCGACCGCCGTGCCCGGGCGGGCATGGAGCCGGGGCGGGCCGACGTGATCGTCGGCGGGCTGATCGTGCTCGACGGCCTGCTCCGCCACTTCGGGATGGCCGAGTGCCTGGTCTCGGAGTCGGACATCCTCGACGGGATGGTGATGGGGCTGCTCAGGGCTTGAAGCCCGCGGGTGGAGCTCGGCGGCGACTTGCGCCTCGAGCGTCGCGATCCGGCCCGAGCGGCCACTCCACCCCCGTCAGGCGCTCGGACAGTTCCCAGAGCCGGCGGCCCACGGTGTCGTCGCACGCCGCCCCGGAGCGGCCCACGATCTTCGGTGCCCCGCGCTGCTCGAGCAGACCGCCGGGACCCACGTAGGTCCTCCCGGGGAGGTCCTGGGTGGCGGCGTAGAGGCTCGGCAGGGCGCCGTCCTCGGCGCTCTGGGCGACCAGGCGGGTGAGCCAACCGGGCACGGCGTTGAGCACCGGGTTGGCGGTGCGTGCCTGGAGCCTGGTGGCGGCGTAACCCGGGTGGGCGGCCAGTGCCCGCAGAGGGGAACCGGCCTCGTCGAGGCGGCGCTGGAGCTCCCACACGAACAGGAGGTTGGCGAGCTTGGACTGCCCGTAGGCCGCCCAGGGGCGGTAGCGGCGGCGGTCCCAGGTGAGGTCCTCCAAGTCGATGCG
>JAJZWW010000122.1 GCA_021846485.1 Actinomycetes bacterium | reverse complement strand
TACGCCATGCTGTACCCGGAGAAGCTCTGATGCGCAAGAGGGCTGGTTTGGTGGCGGGATCGTCGGAGCTCATGGGCGAGATCGCCGAGTACTTGAGTCTCCAGCCCGGCGAGAGCTGCGACCCATGCCGCCGGCCGCTCGAGCGCGTCCTCCTGCCGTACGCGGTGTCAGCCCGTGGCCGGCAGGCGCTCGAGGTGTCGGTCGAGCTGGCGATGGCCTGCGGGTGCAGTGTCCATGCGCTGCACCTGCAGGTCTACGAGGTGGTGAGGGGCAGCCGTTGGTACCTGGAGACGCCGGAGGAGGCAGAGGCGAGCGCACACGACGCCGTCGAGCGCCTCGAACGTCGCGGGGTGCGGTGCAGCTCGTCGCTGGGCAAGGCCTCCCGGTCGGACCTGGCACGGGCTATCGTCCGCGCAGCCGAGGACGGCGGCGCGTCGATGATCGTGATCGGTGAGCGGTCCGGGTGCTTCCCGGGGGGCGTCTGGCGCCCGCGCTTGTCGCGAGGCGTGCTGCGCGCCGCGCGATGCCCGGTGCTCGTGGTGCCCGTGGCGCGCCCGGAGAGGGCCAGGCGGTCTGCCCGACTGCCGGTCCCGGGATCCTGACGCGCCGCCGAGCCCGACCGCTGTCGGCTGGGGTCACCCCTGCTCGGAGCTGCTCAGCGACCGGCGATGCGGTCCGCGACCACCGCCAGCGGCGAGGTGCGGGTCCTCCCGTCGGCTTCCGCCCGGTCGGCCGCCCGGTACATGGCGTACAGGCCGCGCGCGCCGATCCAGCGCAGCGGCTCGGGCTCCCATGCGCGGCTGGCGTGCCCGACCCAGGCGAGGCGGGTCCGCTCGGTGTCCTCCCCGAGGACCAGGTCGGCGAGGGTCAGCCCGGCCAGGTGCGAGGCGGCCACGCCGTCACCGACGTAGCCGCCGGCCCAGGCCAGCCCACGGTGGGGGTCGGCGGTCACCGTCGGGCACCAGTCGCGGGCGACGCCGAGCACCCCGCACCACGCGTGGGCGATCCGGACCCCCGCCGCTGCCGGCCACAGCCCGGCCAGCGCGGCTCGAAGCTCGCGGACGGTCGCCTCGTCGGTGGCGCCCCGGTGGTCGGTGCCGGACCCGAAGCGGTAGGCGACGCCCCGGCCCCCAAGGGCGATCCGCCCGTCGGCGGTCCGCTGGGCGTACAGGTAGGCATGGGCGCCGGTCCCGAGGGTCTCGCACCCCTCCCAGCCGATCTGCACCCACCGCTCGTCGCCGAGCGGCTCGGTGACGACCATCGAGCTGTTCATGGGGAGCAGCTGGCGGCGCACGCCGGGTAGGCCGGCGGTGTAGCCCTCGGTCGCCCGCACCACCCAGCTGGCCCGGACCGGGCCGGTGAGCGTCTCGGCCTCGTGGTCGCCGATGCGCAGCACCGGGGTGCGCTCGAAGATCTCCACGCCGCTCCGCTCGACGGCGTCGGCCAGGCCGCGGACCAGCTTCGCGGGGTGGACCCGGGCGCAGTGCCGGTTGAACACCCCCCCGAGCACGCCGGGTACCGCGACGCGCTCGGCGACCTCGGCGGCATCCAGCTCCCAGGCGTCGTCAGGTCCGACGCCCCAGGAGCGCTCGGTGGCGAGGTGCGCCCGGAGCCGGCGGAGCTGGGCGGGGGTGGACGCCACCGCGAGCGTCCCACCCTTGACCTGGTCGGCTCCGATGCCCTCCTCGGCGCATGCTCCGAGGACGTCGTCGACCGCCCGGTGCAGCGCCTGCTGGAGGCCGACCACGCCGGTCCGCCCGGCCGGGCCGGCGGCCATCAGCTCCCGGTTGCCGGGCATCAGCCCCGACAGCCAGCCCCCGTTGCGTCCGCTCGCCCCGAAGCCGACGTGGTCGGCCTCGAGGACCACCACCCGCAGGTCGGGGCGGGCCCGTCGGAGGGCCCACGCGGTCCACAGCCCGGTGTAGCCGGCGCCGACGACGCACACGTCGGCTTCGGTCGGCCCGGGGAGGGCCGGCCGGGGCGGGTTGGGACCGAGCGACGCCTGCCAGAAGCTGACCTGCCCGTTGACAGTCACCGCCTGCCCACCGCGCGGTGACAGCTCCTCAGAGCCGCTTCCACGCGTCGGTGAGCACCGAGCGGAGGATCTCGCCGATCAGCTCGAAGTGCTCCTGCTCGCACACGAGCGGCGGGGCGAGCTGGATCACCGGGTCGCCGCGGTCGTCCGCCCGGCAGACCAGGCCCGCCTGGAACAGCGCCCCGGAGAGGTAGCCGCGCAGCAACCGCTCGGACTCGTCGTCGTCGAAGGTCTCCTTGGTGGCCTTGTCCTTGACCATCTCGATGCCGTAGAACAACCCGTCGCCGCGGACGTCGCCGACGATCGGCAGGTCCCGCAGGCCCTCGAGTACCGCCCGGAAGTCGGCGGCGCGGCGGTCGGCGTTGCCGACCAGGTCCTCTTTCTCCATCAGGTCGAGGTTGGCGAGGGCCACGGCGGTCGACACCGGGTGGCCGCCGAAGGTGAAGCCGTGGCTGAAGCTCGCGCTCCCCGACAGGAACGGCTCCATCAGTCGGTCGCTCACGAGCAGCGCGCCGAGGGGCGAGTAGCCGCTGGTCATGCCCTTGGCGCAGGTGATCATGTCGGGCAGGTAGTCGTAGCGCTGGGCCCCGAACCACGACCCGAGGCGGCCGAAGGCGCAGATCACCTCGTCGGAGACCAGCAGTACCCCGTGGCGGTCGCAGATCTCCCGCACTCGCTG
This sequence comes from Actinomycetes bacterium, assembly GCA_021846485.1. Lineage (GTDB taxonomy): Bacteria > Actinomycetota > Acidimicrobiia > Acidimicrobiales > Palsa-688 > JAKAQB01. The sequence goes on along the minus strand of JAJZWW010000122.1, from coordinate 5,600 downwards.
GAAGTACCCCGGAGGCGGTGGGAAGCAGCCGCCGGAGTTCTGCACCGGCTCCAGGAACACTGCGGCCACCGACGAAGGGCCCTCCATCTCGATGCGGGCCTCGATGTCGTCGGCTGCCCAGCGGCCGAACGCCTCGGGGTCGTCGCCGTGCTCGGGCGCCCGGTAGAAGTTGGTGTTCTGGACCCGCACCGAGCCGGGCACGAGCGGCTCGAAGGGAGCCTTGATGTCGGGCAGGCCGGTGATCGACAGCGCCCCCATGGTCGTGCCGTGGTAGGCGATGTTGCGGGAGATCACCTTGTAGCGCCCCGGCTGGCCGGTAGCCCGGAAGTACTGGCGGGCCAGCTTCCACGCGGATTCGACCGCCTCGCCGCCACCGGTGGTGAAGAACACCCGGTTGATGTCGCCGGGAGCGAGCGACGCGAGGCGCTCGGACAGCTCGATGGCGTTGGGGTGGGCGTAGCTCCACAGTGGGAAGTAGCCCAGGGTTGCCGCCTGACGGGCGGCGGCGTCGGCCAGCTCCCGGCGACCGTGGCCGGCCTGCACCACGAACAGGCCCGAGAGGCCGTCGAGGTAGCGCTTGCCCCGGCTGTCGTAGACCCAGGGGCCTTCCCCGCGCACCATGATCGGGACGTCGTGGTCGGCGTAGGAGGACATGCGGGTGAAGTGCATCCACAGGTGGCGCTTGGCCGCCTCCTGCAGGTGGGTGTCGTCGACGCCGAGGGCCTCGGCGGCCTCGTTGCCCGGCTGGGCGGATGTCGGTGTGGTCATCTCGTCCCCCATAGGTAGCTCTCCTTCTCCAGTCTCAGGTACACGAATGTCTCGGTCGTGCGGACGCCGGGGATGGCGCGCACGCCGTTGTCGATCACCTCGAGGAGATGCTCGTCGTCCTCGCAGATCAGCTCCACGAGCAGGTCGTACTGACCGGCGCAGACGACCACGTACTCGGCCTCGGGGAGCTCGGTCAGCTTCTCGGCCACCGAGCGGATCTCTCCCTCGACGCGCACCCCGAGCATCGCCTGGCGGCGGAAGCCGACCGCCTCGGCCCGGGTCACCGCGACGATCTGGACGATGCGCTCGTCGATCATGCGCTGGATCCGCAGCCGGGTGGCCGCCTCCGAGAGGCCCACCGCCCGGGCGATCGCCGCGTAGGAGCGCCGGCCGTCCTCCTGGAGCTGCTCGATGATGCGCTTCGAGCGCTCGTCGAGACGCCCGCTCGCGTCGCGGATCGGCGACTCGGGGCTGTCGGCGCGGTCGTCGCCGGCGGCGTCGTCGTCGTCGGCGGGCCGCGCGCCGGCACGGGCCGCAGGGCCGGCCGTGCGGCTCGGGGTGGGGTCGGGCCCTCGGAGCGAGCGGCCCGCTGCTCGGCTCACGAGTATGCGGTCCCTTCTTCTGCGCGTCGGGACGGAGCCGCCCCGGCGACGTCCCGATTCTGCCAACCATTCGCCCTGGTGTCAAGGAAACGCTCGCCGAGATGCTGATGGACGAAGGAATCGTTGCCCCGGTCGCCCCGGTGCGCGATGATCGTCGCGCAAGGAACCGGGCCACCCGCCCCGGCCGCTGCCGACCTGCTCCTGTCGACCGACGACCGCGTCCCCGAGGAGGACCAGAACATGAAGATCGGTGTCCCGACCGAGGTGAAGAACCACGAGTACCGGGTGGCGTGCACCCCTGCGGGGGTACACGAGCTGGTGCGCCACGACCACCAGGTGCTCGTCCAGCGCGGCGCCGGCGCCGGCTCGTCGATCACCGACGACGAGCTGGTTGCCGCGGGTGCGACCCTGGTGGACGACGCCGACGAAGTGTGGGGCGCGGCCGAGATGGTCCTCAAGGTCAAGGAACCGGTCGAAGAGGAGCACCACCGGCTCCGCAAGGACCTGGTGCTCTTCACCTACCTGCACCTGGCGGCGTCCCGTCCCTGCACCGAAGCCCTCCTCGCGGCCGGGACGACGGCGATCGCCTACGAGACGGTGGAGCTTCCCGACGGCAGTCTGCCGCTGCTGGCCCCGATGTCAGAGGTCGCGGGTCGGATGGCCCCGCAGGCGGGCGCCCACCACCTACAGCGCGACGGTGGCGGCCGGGGGGTGCTCATGGGGGGCGTCTCGGGGGTGTACGCCGCGAAGGTCGTCGTGCTCGGCGGCGGCGTGTCGGGGATGAACGCCGCGGCGATCGCCCTCGGGATGCAGGCCGAGGTCCTGGTGCTCGACAAGAACGTCGCCAAGCTGCGCGAGGCCGACCGCATCTACCAGGGGCACCTGCAGACGGTGGCCTCCAACGCCTACGAGGTGGGGCGGGCGTGCCTCGACGCCGATCTGGTCATCGGAGCAGTGCTGGTGCCCGGGGCCAAGGCGCCGACGCTCGTCACCGACGACCTCGTGGCTCGCATGAAGCCGGGGTCGGTGCTCGTCGACATCGCCATCGACCAGGGGGGCTGCTTCGAGAGCTCCCGGCCGACCACCCACGCCGACCCCGTCTACCGGGTCCACGACTCGGTCTTCTACTGCGTGGCCAACATGCCCGGAGCGGTGCCGCACACCTCCACGTTCGCGCTCACCAACGTGACCCTCCCCTACGTGGTGGAGATCGCCGACCACGGGTGGCGGGACGCGGCCCGTCGGGATCCGAGCCTGGCCAAGGGCCTCAACACCCACGACGGTCAGGTCACCTACGAGTCCGTGGGCGAAGCCCACGGCATCGTGAGCATCCCCTTGGAGTCGGTCCTGGTCTAGCTAGGCCCTCGGACAGCTCCCCGGGTCGGCCTCGCGCATGATGCGGCCGATCTCCTCGGCCGGGTAGCGGCGGTGCCCGCCGGGCGTGCGCACCGACGGGATGCGCCCCCGGCGGGCCCAGTCGCAGATCGTGCGCCCCGACACCTGGAACCAGGTGGCGACAGCGCCGGTGCGCAGCAGCCCGCCGCCCAGCCCGGCGGGCACGTCGCATCCGAACACGCTCTCCAGCAACTCCCGACGGCGCTGCTCGGAGCTGCTGTCGACCATGGATCACCGCCGGTACCCGACGCCTGGGCGTCTCGCCTGGACGAGTTGTACCGGAGCGGCGCGGCGTTTGACAACGACTTTCACTGAATTCTCGGTGGACCCGGCGCCCGCCGGCACCCGCCGGCACCGACCGCGCGGTGGCCCTCACGCAGGGAGGAGTCGAGGGGCGCAGCGCCCCGGTATGGTGCGGCAGTGCTGCGCTGCGGGCTCACCGGGGGCATCGGTTCGGGCAAATCGACGGTCGCCGCCGGCCTCGTGGCGCGGGGGGCGGGCCTGGTCGACGCCGACGTCGTCGCCCGGGAGGTGGTCGAGCCCGGCAGCCCGGCGTTCGCCCCGGTGGTGGCCCGCTTCGGCCCTGAGGTGGTCGGCGCCGACGGACGCCTCGACCGGGCGGCCCTGGCGGCCGTCGTCTTCGCTGACGCCTCGGCGCGCGCCGACCTCGAAGCCCTGACCCACCCGGTGATCGGGGAGCGGATGCTCGCTGCGGCCCGCGCCGCCGAGGAAGCGGGACGGCGGGTGCTGGTGCTCGATGCCGCCCTCCTCGACCGCCGGAGCCGGGAGCGCTACCACCTCGACGTGGTGGTGGTCGTCGACACCCCGGTCGAGGTGGCGGTCCGGCGGCTGGTCGAGCGGCGCGGGTTCGCCGAGGCCGACGCCCGAGCACGGGTCGCCGCCCAGGCCAGTAGGGAGGAGCGCCGGGCGCTCGCCGACCTGGTGGTCGACAACTCCGGGGATCGCGAGGCGCTCGAGGCGGAGATCGATCGCACGTGGAGCTGGCTCGGCTCGCTCGCCGCGTAGGTCGGGCGGCTGGGGCCGAGAGCTGGTCGTCGACCGTCGGTACCGTGAGGGCGTGGCGCGCTTCGAGGTCGTCTCCAGCTTCGCCCCCGCCGGTGACCAGCCGGCCGCAGTCGAGGCCCTGGCGGCCGGCGTCGAGCGCGGGGACCGCTTCCAGACCCTGCTCGGCATCACCGGCAGCGGCAAGAGCGCCACGATCGCCTGGACGATAGAGCGGGTGCAGCGACCCACCCTGCTGATCGCCCCCAACAAGTCCCTCGCCGCCCAACTGGCGAACGAGATGAGGGAGCTGTTCCCCCACAACCGGGTGGAGTACTTCGTCTCCTACTACGACTACTACCAGCCCGAGGCCTACATCCCCTCGAGCGACACCTACATCGAGAAGGACAGCTCGATCAACGACGAGATCGACCGTCTTCGTCACGCGGCCACCGCCGCGCTGCTCACCCGTCGGGATGTGATCGTCGTCGCGTCGGTGTCGTGCATCTACGGGCTGGGGTCCCCGGAGGAGTACGGCAAGCGCATCTTGCACCTGGAGCGCGGCTCGGAGCACGACCAGCGGGCGATCCTCCGCCGGCTGGTCGACATGCAGTACGAGCGCAACGACGCCAACCTGGTCCGCGGCAAGTTCCGGGTGCGGGGCGACACGATCGAGCTGCACCCTGCCTACGAGGAGCACGCGGTGCGCGTCGAGCTGTTCGGCGACGAGATCGAGCGGATCACCGTCGCCGACACGCTCACCGGCGAGCAGCTGGGAGAGCTCGACGAGCTCACCGTGTTCCCCGCCACCCACTACGTCGCCGGCGACGAGCGGATGCAGAGGGCGCTGCAGGGCATCGAGGCCGAGCTGCAGGAGAGGCTCGCCCGCTTCGAGTCCGACGGCAAGCTCCTCGAGGCCCAGCGGCTACGCATGCGGACCTCCTACGACCTGGAGATGCTGGCCGAGGTCGGCTCCTGCTCGGGCATCGAGAACTACAGCCGCCACATCGACGGCCGGCGGCCGGGCGAGCCGTCCCACACGCTGATCGACTTCTTCCCCCCCGACTGGCTGCTCGTGATCGACGAGTCGCACCAGACCGTGCCGCAGCTGCACGGCCAGTACGAGGGTGACCGCTCCCGCAAGGAGACGCTGATCGAGCACGGCTTCCGGCTGCCGTCGGCCGCGGACAACCGACCCCTGCGCTACGACGAGCTGTTCGGGAAGATCCACCAGTGCATCTTCATGTCGGCGACCCCCGGCGACTACGAGATCTCGATGTCCACCCAAGTCGTGGAGCAGATCGTGCGGCCCACCGGCCTGGTCGACCCGGAGGTCGTGGTCAAGCCGACCAAGGGCCAGATCGACGACCTGCTCGCGCAGATCCACGACCGGGTGGCCCGAGGCGACCGGGTGCTGGTCACCACGCTCACCAAGAAGATGGCCGAGGACCTCTCGGACTACCTGCTCGAGCTCGGGGTGCGGGTCCGCTACCTGCACTCCAACATCGACACCATCCAGCGCATCGAGATCCTCCGGGACCTGCGCCTGGGAGAGTTCGACGTGCTGGTCGGGATCAACCTGCTGCGGGAGGGCCTCGACTTGCCGGAGGTGTCGCTGGTGGCGATCCTCGATGCCGACAAGGAGGGCTTCCTGCGCTCGGAGACCTCGCTCATCCAGACCATCGGGCGCGCCGCGCGCAACGTCGACGGGCAGGTGATCATGTACGCCGACACGGTCACCGACTCGATGCGCCGGGCGATCTCGGAGACCCACCTGCGCCGGCGCATGCAGCAGGTCTACAACGCCGAGCACAGCATCGACCCCCAGACGGT
>JAJZWW010000121.1 GCA_021846485.1 Actinomycetes bacterium | reverse complement strand
GGCGGGCGACGGGCCGGGACGGGCGGGGAGCCGGTCACAGCGGGACGTTACCGTGCTTGCGTTTGGGCAGCTCCTCGCGCTTGGTGCGCAGCAGGTCCAAGCTGGCGGCGAGGGTCCGGCGGGTGTCGGCCGGGTCGATCTCGTCGTCGATGTAGCCGCGCTCGGCGGCCAGGTAGGGGTGGGCGAAGCGCTCGGTGTACTCCTCGACCAGCTCCGCCCGCCGGGCGAGCGGGTCGGGGGAGGCGGCCAGCTCCCGGCGGTACACGATGTCGACCGCCCCCTGGGGCCCCATGACCGCCAGCTCGGCCGACGGCCACGCGTAGGCCAGGTCGGCGCCGATGCCCTTGGAGCCCATCACCACGTACGCTCCCCCGTAGGCCTTCCGGGTGACCACCTGGATCCTCGGCACCGTCGACTCGCAGTAGGCGTAGAGCAGCTTCGCCCCGTGCCGGATGATCCCCCCGTACTCCTGGTCGGTGCCCGGCATGAAGCCGGGTACGTCGACGAAGGTGACGAGCGGGATGTTGAAGCTGTCGCAGGTCCGCACGAAGCGAGCCCCTTTCTCCGAGCTGTCGATGTCGAGGACCCCGGCGAGAACCTGCGGCTGGTTGCCGACGACCCCCACCACGTGCCCGTCGATGCGACCGAACCCGCACACCAGGTTCGTCGCCCACCGGCTGTGGTACTCGACGAAGTCCCCGTCGTCGAGCACCACGGTGATCACCTTGGTCATGTCGTAGGGCTGGTTGGGGCTGGCGGGGATCAGCTCCCGCAGCTCGGGCGTGGGGCGGGACGGGTAGTCGCCGGTGACCACCCGTGGAGGCTCTTCCAGGTTGTTGGAGGGCAGGAAGCCGAGCAGGTAGCGGACCTCGTCGAGGCAGGCCTTCTCGTCGGCGGAGACAAAGGCCGCGACGCCCGACTTGGTCGCGTGGGTCAGCGCCCCGCCGAGCTCCTCCAGGGTCACGTCCTCGCCGGTCACCGTCTTCACCACGTCGGGGCCGGTGATGAACATCTGCGAGGTGTCGCGCACCATGAAGATGAAGTCGGTCATCGCCGGGCTGTAGACCGCCCCGCCGGCGCAGGAGCCCATGATCACGCTGATCTGGGGGATCACCCCCGAGGCGTCGACATTGCGCTTGAAGATCCCCCCGAAGTAGTGGAGCCCGACGACCCCCTCCTGGACCCGGGCTCCCCCGCCGTCGTTGATCCCGATCATCGGCACGCCCAGGCTGACCGCGAGGTCCATCACCTTGTGGACCTTCTCCCCGAAGACCTCGCCGAGCGACCCGCCGTTGACCGTGAAGTCCTGGCTGAACACGCACACCTTGCGGCCCTCGACCGTCCCGAAGCCGGTGATCACCCCGTCGGTGTAGGGGCGCTTGTCGTCGGGCACGCCAGGCGCCCGGGTCCGGGCGAGCATGTCCAGCTCCTGGAACGACCCGGGGTCGAGCAGGTAGTCCAGCCGCTCCCGGGCGGTCATCTTGCCCTTGGCGTGCTGGCGCTCGACGGCGTGGGGGGCGCCGGCGTGGAGCGCCTCCTGCTTGCGGCGGGCGAGGTCGGCGAGGCGTTCGGCCATCGGGTGCTCCGGCATCGACCCGAAGGCTATGCGCGCTTGCCCGCCCATCCTCCCGGCAGGTGCAGCCCGCCGGGACCACCCCCGGCGCCCACGAAGGTCCCCGAGCCTCCCGGGCTCGCCGTAGCCTCCGGGGACGTGGCCCCGACCCCCCCGCCGCCGTCGCGGTGGCGCTTCCCGTCGGGCCCGGAGGAGATCGCCGCCCTCGCCGGGGACGGGGAGCTGGTGGCCGCCGGCGCCGACCTGGAGCCCGGGACCCTGCTGGCCGCGTACCGCGCGGGGATGTTCCCCATGCCGATGGCGCGGGGGCGGATCGGGTGGTGGTCCCCGCTGGTGCGCGCGGTCCTGCCCCTCGACGGGCTGCGGGTCACCCGCAGCCTGCGCCGCTCGTCGCGCCGCTTCGAGGTGCGGGTCGACACCGCCTTCGCCGAGGTGATCGCCGCGTGCGCCGACCGCCGCCGGCCGGGGGCGTGGATCGACCAGGCGATCCTCGACGCCTACACCCGGCTGCACCACCTCGGCTGGGCCCACAGCGTCGAGGCATGGGACGACTCCGGGCTCGCCGGCGGGCTCTACGGGGTCGCGGTGGGCGGGCTGTTCGCCGGGGAGTCGATGTTCCACCGCCGGACCGACGCCTCCAAGGTGGCCCTCGCCGGCCTGGTAGAGGCGCTCCGCTCCGGCGGGGGACGGCTGCTCGACGTCCAGTGGGCCACCGAGCACCTCTGCAGCCTCGGGGCGGTCGAGTGCTCCCGGGAGGAGTACCACCGCCGGCTCGCCGACGCGCTCGGCGCCCCCCAGCTCGACCTGCGCTCCACAAGGAGCCCCCGGCGCCCGCCGGCGGCGGGCCCCTGAGCCGGGCTCGGCTCAGCGCGGCAAGACGTCCGCCGCCGCGAGGACCATGAGGGGGGCGGCAACGACAGGGACCAGCCCGGCGTCGACCAGCACTCTGCCGGCGCCGAGCGCGGGCCCCGCCACTTGGACCAAGCCGGGGTGACCGTGGCCGAGGAGGGTCGAGACCGCCCAGTCCAGGTCGCTCGCCTCCGGCGAGTAGCAGGTCGCCACGTTGAAGGTCGCAACCGGGAGAGGGGAAAGGGCCGCCCAGCGCGCACCGGGCACCGCCTCAAGCCTGCCCGCCCACAAGGCGGCCCCGGCGCCCACCTCGTCGCGCAGGCCGGAGACGTCGACTCCAGGGGCGGGATGCTCGGGCACCTCCCCTTCCTAGCCGAGCCGGCCCGACGCGAGGCGCTCGGCCCTGCCGGCGAGGGACGGGGCACCCAACTCCGCGGCGAGGGCGGCGAAGCCCGGCTCCGGTCCGCTCCAGCGGAGCGCGTCGACCCCGGGGAGGAGCCGGCGCTCCACCCGGAGGGTGGCGAGCGACTTGAACAGCCGGGCCCTCCCCACCTCCCGCCGGAGCGTCGCGGCGAGCCCCGGCGCGCCGCGCACGGCGACCTCCCAGTCCCGGGGGTCGGGGGGGATGGCGTCGATGCTCTCCCAGCGGGCGAGGACCGCCGCCGCGCTGCGGGACCCCCAGCCGGGCAGGCCGGGGTAGCCGTCGGCGGTGTCGCCGACCAGGGCGAGGTAGTCGGGGATCGACGCGGGGCCGACCCCGAACTTGGAGCGCACTCCTTCCTCGTCGACCAGCACCCGCCGGCGGCGGTCCAGCTGCACGACCCTGGTGCCCGTCACGCACTGGGCGAGGTCCTTGTCGGGGCTGCAGACGACCACCCGCTCGACCGCCGGGTCGTCCGCGGCGACCGCGGCGACCGACGCCAGGGCATCGTCGGCCTCGAGGTCGACCATTGCCCACACCGGCACCCCGAGGCAGCGCAGGGCATCCTCGAGCGGGCCCGCCTGGGACCAGAGGACCGGGTCGACGCCGCTGCCGTCCTTGTACCCGGGCCACATCTGGTTGCGGAACGACTCCACGACGTGGTCGGTGGCCACGCCGAGATGGGTGGCCCCCTCCTCCAGCATCCCGAGGACCGAGCCGACCACGCCAACGACCGCCCCGACCTCCGCCCCCCGGGAGCCGACCCGCGAGGGTGCGCCGTAGAAGAACCGGAACAGCTCGTAGGTCCCGTCCACCAGGTGCACGTTCATGTCAGATCAGCAGAGTTGGGCACAAACGGCGGTGCACACCTTGCAGCTGGTGCTGGTCGGAGGCGTCGGGCACGCCCACCAGTGTCGCCGATTGCGCCCCGGCCGGAGGGCCGGGACGTGGCACACCTCTCCCCGCTGTTCGTCAGGCTGGCCGAGCTCCCGCCCCGCCCCGTAGACCGCCCGCGCGGACCGGCAGCGCACACCCCGCAGACCTGCCTGCTCGGCGACCACCCCGACCGGCTGCCCCCGGGGAAGGGTCGCCTCCCGGTCGATCCCTCGTCTCAGGGAGTCGCGTGCCCGTCGTCGGCGACCCGTACCGGGTGGCCGCTGGTCAACTCGACGAGCTGGTCGAAGGTGGTGGCGAACACGGCGTGAAGCGTTCCCGCCGCGGCCCACACGGTGGGATGGCAACCGAGCGCCTCGTCGACCAGGGTCCGTAGCGGTACAGGATGGCCGACGGGAGCCACTCCACCGATCGACTGACCGGTCGCTGCCCGGACTTCGTCGGGGGTGGCTCGCCGCAGTCCCGTGAGGCCGGTGGCCGTACCGACCAGCTCCAGATCCACTCGGTGCGCCCCGCTGGTCATGATGAGCACGGGGCCGTCGTCGGCCATGAAGACCAGGCTGCTGGCGATGGCGCCGGGCTCGCAGCCCAAGGCGACCGCTGCCTCCGCCGCGGTCCGTGTCGACGCTCGCAGCTGACGGACCCGAGCGCCGGGTGCCGAGTCGGCGAGTATCGCGGCCACTGCGACGGCGCGGGAGTGCAGGTCGTCCTCCGTGGCCACACCCTCAGCCTCGCGCGCGAGCCAAGGGCCTCGTGACCGCAATGGCAATCGCAGGCGGGCCGCTGCCGAGCTGGTCGGCTACGCGGACAGCGTCGAGGTCCGCTCACGCGCAGAGGTGCGCGAAGAGCCGGCCGCGCTGGGCCGCCGGCTCGTGGCCCGCTACTCCTCCCCCGCCGGCTGACCGAGGCGGGCCCGGCCGGCGGCGATCTAGCGTGGCGAGGTGCCCGTCGCCTCCTGGCCCGCCATCGTGCCCGACCCGCCAGACACCAGGGGTTGGCGCAGCCTCCGGCGGGTCGCCGCGGGGACCCACCTGGTCCGCACCGATCTCGGCGGCCCGGCCCCATCGGGGGAGCTGCGCCCGATCGTCGCCTTCGTGGCGGTGTCCGACCTGCACGTGACCGACGCCCAGTCGCCGACCCGCCCGGAGTGGCTCGACCGCCTCGGCGACGACGACTCCCCGGTGCGGGAGGCAGTCGGGCCGGTAGGCACCTACCGGACCCAGGAGTCGCTCACCGCTCAGGTGGTGGAGGCAATGTCCCGGGTGCTGCGCGGCATCGACACCGGCCCGGTCGCCGGCGGCCCGGTGAGCTTCCTCGTCTCCACCGGTGACGCCGCGGACAACGCCCAGGCCAACGAGGTCGAGACCTCGATCCGGCTCCTGACCGGCGGCGCCCCGGTGGTGCCCGACTCCGGCGACCCGGGCCGCTGGGAGGGTGTCGGCTCGCCCGACTCCTACGACCCCAGGTACTGGCATCCCGACGGCACACCCCCCGGAGAGACCGATGACCGGCCCCGCAGCCGCTACGGCTTCCCGCTCGTGCCCGGCCTGCTGGATGCCGCCCGTGCCCGGTTCGCGGCATCGGGCGTGGCCTTTCCCTGGTACCCGGTGCACGGCAACCACGACCGGCTCCTCGCCGGGACCGTCGCCGTCGACCGCTTCTTCGCCCGCCTGGCCAGCAGCGGACGCAAGAGCATCGGACCGCCCCCCGGCCTCGGCCTCGAACGGCTCGTCGAGATGCTCGCCGACAGCGAGCACCGCAACCTCACCCTCCTGCCCGCCCTCGCCGCCAGCCCCGTCCGGCGGGTCACCCCCGACAGCGGCCGTGCGCCCCTCGACACCCGGGCATGGCTTGCCGCCCACACCGGGCGCAGCGCAATGCCGGGGACCTCCACCACCTGGTACGCGTTCGACGCGGGACCGGTCCGGGCGCTGGTCATGGACACCGTCGAGCACGAGGGCGGCTGGCAGGGGTCGATCGGCGCGGACCAGCTCGCCTGGCTCGAGTCGGAGCTGCAGGCGGCGAGCGACCGCTGGGTGGACGACGACGGCCGGCTGCGCCGGCGCCCCGGGACGGCGCGACCGGTGCTGGTGTTCAGCCACCACCCGCTGCGCTGCCTGATCAACTCCTGGTCACCCCGGGGCGAGCGGCGGGTGCTCTCCGACGAGCTCGCCGGCGTCCTGGCCCGCTACCCCTCCATGGTCGCCTGGGTCAACGGCCACACCCACGCCCACCAGGTCCTCCCCCACCGGCGCCACCCGAGCCTCGGGGGGGGCTGGTGGGAGGTGACCACCGCCTCCCACGTCGACTGGCCCCAGCAGGCCCGGGTCGTGGAGCTGGCCGTGGACCGCTCCGGCCAGCTGGTCATCGCCGCCACCGTCGTCGACCACGCCGGCACGCTCGACCCCGACCCGGGGGACCTCGGCTCGATCGAGACCCTCGCCGGCTGGTCCCGGGTGCTCGCGGCCAACGACTGGCAGCGCATCGGGCCGGGCGGCGCGCCGGCGGGGGCCGGGCGGCCCGAGGACCGCGACGTCCTGCTCGTCTGTCCCCAGCCCGGCTGACGTGGAAGCGCAGCGTCGGAGCCATCGGCTCCGACGCCGAGGGGCGGAGCACGGCAGCCGGCCGAGCGGGCCTGGCTCGCCGGGCGAGATGGGTGTGGGCACAACCCCCCGGGGACCCTGAGCCTGGCCGAGGGGATCGCCGAACACCCCTGTGCCAGGATGGCGGCGGTGCACGAGCCCGCGACGGCCCTTGCGGCCTCGGCAGAGCCCCCGGGGACCCAGCCGGGCCCGTCCGACCTCGAGCTGGTCGACGCCTTCGTCGCCGCCAGCCGGGCGCTGGTGGCCGTCGCCGCCCGCAGCCTGGCCGGCATGGGCGAGGACATCACCTTGCCTCAGTACCGCGCGCTGGTCGTGCTCGCCTCCCGGGGCCCGCAGCGTGCCGCCGACCTGGCCGCCAGCCTGGCCGTCACCCCCTCGACGGCCAGCCGGATGATCGAACGGCTGGTACGCAAGCAGCTCGTCGGCCGGAACCGCACCCGCGACGACCGCCGCAGCCTCCGCGTGTACCTGACCCCCGCCGGCCGGGAGATCGTCTCCGCGGTGACCGACCGGCGACGGGCGGAGATCACCCGCATCCTGGCCGAGATGCCCGGCGACGGGCGAGCGCCGCTGACCACCGCCCTCCGGGCGTTCGCCACCGCCGCCGGGGAGGTGCCCGAGCAGGACTGGGCACTCGGCTGGGAAGGCACCGCCGCCCACTCCGAGAGCTGACCCGCCGGCGACCGGTCGGGCAAGGGCGCACCAGTGGCGCCCGGCAACGGCCCCCTGAGCCCCCCTGAGCTGAGGACCCTTCCGGCAACTACTTGGATACTTGGAGAGCGCTACCAACTTCGGCCGTGTCAGCACGCAGTTCTCGGCCTTCGGCCGTCCAAGTGGTTGCCGCTCGGGTCCTGAGCAGCCGCCGCAAGACTACCTTCTGGAGACCGCTGGTCACTCTCCGTGCATCGGCAGGTGCACCAGCCGGGCGAGCGTCGTGACCAGGCCGCCTTGCACCACGACCGAGAACAGCACGACCACCACGACGATGCCGTACAGGCGCGGCGCCGCCGGGACGCGGGCGGTGAGGAGATAGCCGGCGAGCAGGATGGGCACGGCGCCCTTGAGGCCGGCGAAGAGGATGAACGCCCGCTCGTTGCGACGGAGGCGCACGGGCGCCAGGCACAGGCCCACCAGGAGGGGCCGGATGACGACCAGCAGCGCCAGGCCGATGACCACGCCCGGCACCCAGACGCCGGCCCGGGCCTCGACCCCGACGTGCACGGTGACGCCGAGCGCGATGAAAGCGACGATCTCCCCCAGGCTCGAGAGGGCGTCGTGGAACTGCTCGATCTCCCGCTTGAACGGGGCGCGCTCGTCGCCCACGGTGACGCCGGCGAGGAACACCGCCAGGAAACCCGAGCCGTGCGCCGCCGTAGCCGCCCCATAGAGCAGGAAGGCGGCCGCCAGCGTCCGCAGCGGGTAGAGGCCGACGCCGGGGAGCGGCACCCGGCGCATGAACGCCAGCAGCAACCGCCCCCCGACTGTGCCGACGGCGACACCGACCGCCATCTGCAGCACCAACTGGGTGGCAACGTGACCCAGCGCAGGTCCGGAGACGCCGCCGACGGCGAGGAGGCTCGCCATCAGGGCGATCCCCACCGGGTCGTTGGCGCCGGACTCGCCCTCTAGGATGGTCCGGCTGCGGCCCCTGACCCGCCGGTTGCCGAGGACCGAGAACACGACCGCCGGGTCGGTCGGCGCGACGGCGGTGGCGAGCAGCGCGGCGGCGTACCAGCCGCTCCCCACGACGAGACGGACGACGGCCGCGGCAGCGATGGCCGTGGCGAACGTGCCGGCGATGCCCGCCAGGGCGATGGGCACGATCGCCGATCGGAACGCCCGCCGTCCCATGCTCAGCCCGCCGTCGAACAGGATCACGACGAGCGCGACGGTGACGACGTCGAGCTCGACGGGCCGGCTCGGCGCACGCAGCGACGGGACGAGGGCGGCGACCGCCGCCGAGCCGACCAGCACGATCGCCGGGAGCGGCACCCGGGTGCGAGCGGTGAGCCGGCTCGAGGCGATGATGAGCAGCCCGGCGCCGGAG
>JAJZWW010000120.1 GCA_021846485.1 Actinomycetes bacterium | reverse complement strand
CGTAGGTGAGGTGCTTGACCAGGTCGTTGGGAGTCCAGCCCGACGGCAGCAGGCTGCGGCGACGTTCCTCGTCGCCGAGACCTTCCACCTTGGCGACGATCCGGGCCCGGAAGTAGTCGAGGTAGCCGAGGAAGACCTCGGCTCGGGAGCCGACAGGGAGCGTGGGGCTCGGGAATGCGTCGTCCACCCACCCAAGATGACAGGTCGGCAGCAGGTCGTGGGCGGTCCCACCCGGTGGCGGCTGCGGAGCGAGAGCCGCCCTGCCGGGGGTGCCAGAATGGCGGTGTGGCGGACCGAGCGGCGGCGTCCTCGTATGGGGTGAGGGTCTCGTGGGCCGACACGCTGGAGGGCCTGGTGTCGCAGGGTTGGGCGCGGGTCGCAGACGCCGTCGATGAGGGTCTCGTGGAGGAGCTGGCGGACGAGGATCGCCGCAGGTGGTTGTCACGCTGCGAGGCGCCGCCACCTTCCGGGTGTTCGGCCCTGATGACGGGCCGGTCGAGTGGGAGACCGGCGTAGGCCAGCTCGCCTTGCTGCGCGGGTCGGGCTGGCCGGACGAGGTGAGCCGCTGCCCCCTCCACGAGGTCGACCCTCCGTCTTCGGGGGAGCGGATGATCATGACCCTGCGGCGCAACTCGGGAGGCGCGGGCGCCGGGTACAGGCTGTGAGCGACCGGCCGGCGGGCGACGGGCCGGCGGGCGAGCCTGAGCGGCTGGTCCATGACGGGGTCAGCGAGGTGTGGCGGGTCGGGGGGACCGTGCGCCGTCCGTGTCGGCCGTTCACCGCAACGGTGCAGGCGTACCTGCGCCACGTCAGCTCCCAGGGGGTCGACTTCGTGCCCGAGCCGTTCGGCTACGACGACCAGGGTCGGGAAGTGTTGAGCTTCGTGGACGGCGACGTCCCCGACGAGCCGCTGCCCGATGGCGTGTGGGCCGGGGAGGTGCTGGTCGCTCTCGCCCGGCTGATCCGGCGGCTGCACGACGCCGCCCAAGGCTGGGAGCCGCCGGCCGACGCCACCTGGGGGTCGATCCCCGGCCAGCAGGACGTGGTCGTGGCGGCCCTGTTCGAGCGGGCCGAGCTGGTCGCCCACCAGGATTACTGTCCTGGCAACGTCGTGTTCCGCGCCGGGTTGCCCGCCGCGTTCATCGACTTCGACCTCGCCCGGCCGACGTCCCGGGTGGCCGACTGCGTCAACGCCATGTACTGGTGGGTGCCGCTGGTCGACCCCGGGGATCGCCGCCCGGCCGCCCGGGATCTAGACGCCGGGCGTCGGCTGCGGGTCTTCGCTGACGCCTACGCCATGTCCGCCGCCCAGCGGGCCGCCGTCGTGCCCGTCGCCTGCCAGCGGGTCCGCAACACCGCCGTGACGATGGCCGCGGCGGCGGCCGCCGACCCGATCTTCGCCCGATGGTGGGCCGGCGGTCTGCGGGAGCGAACCGCTCGCGCCGAGCAGTGGATCACCCGGCAGGCCCCCCGCCTCGCCGCCGCGCTCGACGGACCGAACTGTCCCGCCTGCTTGGTCTTACGACCCATCTAGCGCCAGGACGACTCCTGGCTCCGGCTCGGGCACACCCCCGGGAGCTCCTGGGCGGTCTGGGCCACCTCGGCGTCGAGGCCGGCCCGCGCCACAGCCGGCCCGCCGTTGCGACAAGGCCGGCCCGGGCCATCCGTGCCATGGGACACGCGCTCTTCGCATCGGGCGTTCGGCCTCCGGGCCGAAGGAGCTGCCGGAGATGAACGAGGAGCCCGCCGGCAACGGCTGGCCCACCTGCTGGTCACGGCGGCCGCCGCGCACCATGGGCCACACCACCACTACGGGGCACCCGGTCGGCCTCCGGGCGGCGGGCCGGACGGCGTGGCACGCTGGGGCCTGTGCCGATCGACGTCCACCAAGAGCTGTCCTGGCGGGGCCTGGTCCACCAGGTGACCGACCCGGCCCTCCCCGGGCTGCTCGCCGGGGAGAGCTTCACCGCCTACATCGGCTTCGATCCGACCGCGGACAGCCTCCACGTGGGTCACCTGCAGCAGATCTGCACCCTCCGGCGGCTCCAGGACGCCGGGCACCGGCCGATCGCCCTGGTCGGGGGGGGCACCGGGATGGTCGGCGATCCGAGCGGGAGGTCCGAGGAGCGGGTGCTGCTCACCGCGGAGGTCCTCGCCGCCAACCGCGAAGCGATCCGCGCTCAGCTCGCCCGCTTCCTCGACTTCTCGTCCGGGGCGGCACTGCTCGCCGACAACTACGAGTGGCTCGGCTCCACCGGCCTGCTCGAGTTCCTCCGGGACGTCGGCAAGCACTTCAGCGTCAACGAGATGGTCCGCAAGGACTCGGTACGGGTCCGCCTGGAGACCAGGGAGCAGGGGCTGTCCTACACCGAGTTCAGCTACATGCTGCTCCAGTCCTGGGACTTCGTGGTGCTCCACGACCGCTACGGGTGCCGCCTCCAGCTCGGCGGGAGCGACCAGTGGGGCAACATCACCGAGGGCGTCGAGCTCTTGCGCCGGCTGCGGTCAGTCAGCGCCTTCGGGCTCACCTCGCCGCTGGTCACCAAGGCCGACGGCTCCAAGTTCGGCAAGACCGCGACCGGGACCGTGTGGCTCGACCCGGCCCGGACGAGCCCGTACGCCTTCTTCCAGTTCTGGTTGGGGACCGCCGACGCGGAGATCGGCGACTACCTCCGGCGCTTCA
Organism: Actinomycetes bacterium; assembly: GCA_021846485.1. Classification (GTDB taxonomy): domain Bacteria; phylum Actinomycetota; class Acidimicrobiia; order Acidimicrobiales; family Palsa-688; genus JAKAQB01. The sequence continues at coordinate 5,741 of JAJZWW010000120.1, read as the reverse complement.
GCTTCCTCGACCGGGAGGCCGTCTGCGCCCTCGACCGGGCCACCGCCGAGCGCCCTGAGCGCCGTGAGGCCCAGCGGGTGCTCGCCCGCGAGCTGACCAGCGCCGTCCACGGCGCCAAGGAAGCGGCCCGCGCGGAAGCGGCCTCCGCGGTGCTCTTCACCGAGGACATCTCCGGCCTGGACGCCGCGACCCTGGAGGCCGCCCTGGCCGACGCCCCCTCCACGCCGGTCCCGGTGACCACCCTGGAGGCGGGCCTGCCGCTGGTCGACGCGGTCGTCGCCGCCGGGCTGGCCGGCGGGCGGGGGGCCGCCCGCCGGGAACTTCAAGCCGGGGCGTTGTATGTCAACAACCGCCGGGAGACCGAGGAGCGCGACCTCACCCCCGCCGACGCCCTCCACGGCCGCTTCGTGGTGCTCCGCCGCGGCAAGCGCACCCAGCACGTCCTCGCCCTGCAACGCTGAGCCTGCGATTGACGAGGGGATTGACGGCCGCGGGGGCGGGCTGCAAGACCGGCTCCTGCTCACCGCCCTGGGGGAGCCAAGATGGGCACCGTGACCGCAAGCGACGTCCCCCTCACCGCCGGCCCGCCCGAGACCGTCCTGCCGCCGCCAGACCCGCAGCTGGCCGCCGCCCTGCAGGCCGCCGAGGCCGCCCCGGCAGGGGAGCGGTCCGCCGCGGCGGCCGCGGTGGCCGCAGCCCACCCCGGCGCGCTGGGCGCCTGGGCGCTGCTCGCCGAGTCGGCCGGCGACCCGGTCGCCTCGTACGCCTACGCCCGGGTCGGCTACCATCGCGGCCTCGACGCCCTCCGGGCCAGCGGCTGGCGCGGCAACGGGTACGTGCGCTGGTGCCACCCCTCCAACCGGGGCTTCCTGCGCTCGCTCGAGGCGTTGCGGACCGCGGCGGCGCGCATCGGGGAGGGCGCCGAAGAAGCCCGCTGCGCCCAGTTCCTCCGCCAGCTCGACCCCGAGTGGGACCACCGACACGAGCAGTGAGCGCGGCGAGCGGACCGGGCGCGGCGGCCATCGAGCTCGCGGTGGCCGCCGCCGGCGGCGCCGCGCCGTTCGTCCGCCATCACCCGCGCGCCCCCCACCGCTTCAGCGGTCGCGGCCCGGTGGAGGAGGTGCTCGTCACCCGGCAGGAGGGCCACTGGCACCTGGTCACCCTGGGCCTCTCGGAGCTCGACGCCAAGGAGTCGCCGGATCCAGAGGTGTCCGGCTGGGGCTTCGAGCTGAGCTTCCGGGTCACCGACACCGACGAGCCGGTGTGGGCGGTGGAGCTGCTCGCCAACCTCGCCGGGTACGTGTGGGCCACCCGCCACCCCTTCGCCCCCGGCGACCACCTCGACCTGCGCGGGCCGATCCGCCTCGACACCGACAGCGCGCTGCGCGCCGCGGTGGTGGTGCGCGACCCGGGGCTCGCCGTCCTGCGCGGCCCGTTCGGGGAGGTCGCGTTCCTCCAGGTGCTCGGCCTCACCGCCGACGAGCTCGAGGCGTGCCGGGAGGTGGGCAACGAGGCGGTCGTCGAGGTCCTCGCCCGGGGCAACCCGCTGCTCGTCACCGACGTCACCCGGCGCTCGGCGATCGCCGGCCTGTCCCCACCGCCACCGCGCGCCGCCCCCGGGGAGCTGTCGGTCGGGACCCTCCGCTGGCGGCGCCGGGTGGGGGGCCGGGTCACCGTCGAGATGGGTTCAGGGGCGGCCGCTGCGCTCGGCCCGGCGCTGCGTCGGTCGCTGCGCGCCCCGGGGTCGAGCCTCGCTCTGCGCGGCGAAAGTGGGGAGGTGGTGTTCGTCGCGGGGGGCCCGGCCGCCTGGACGGCGAGCGCAGGTTGCCTCGAGGTACGGGTGCCGAGCTGGGAGCTCGACGGCCTGGCCGGCCTGTTCGACGGGCGGGTCGGCTGGGGCCGCCGGCCCACCTGGTCCCGCCTGGGGTGGCACGTGCGACCCTGACCCCGGCGCCGACCCGGGCCCGACCGGCTGGAGATGGCGGATCGTCCGCTAGGGTCGGGGGGTGGAGGAGAGTGCCGCCCGCCCGCTCGGGGACCTCGACCGGGTCCGCCGCCGGGTGCTCTGGTCGCTGCCCGCCGGGCTGTACCTGCTCGGCGCGGCCGACGGGGAGCGCCGCAACCTCATGACCCTCTCGTGGGCCACCCAGCTGGCGACCCAGCCGAAGCTGCTCGGCGTCGGCGTGGAAGCCGGGGCCCTCACCCACGCCCTGGTCAGAGAGGGCGGGGCCTTTTCCCTGTCGGTCCTGCACCGCCACGACCGGGCGATCGTCCGCCGCTTCGTCAAGCCAGCCGAGGACGACCCCGAGGCGGGCACGCTCGGCGGCCAGCGGGTCCTCACCGCCTCTACCGGAGCCCCGATCCTCGCCGGGGCGGCCGCCTGGCTGGACTGCGAGCTGCGCCACGTCCTCGAGCTCGGGTCGCACACCCTCTTCGTCGGCGAGGTCATCGACTGCGACCTCCCCGGAGGAGAAGAGATAACACCTCTGCGAATGGAAGATACCCGGATGAGCTATGGGGGGTGAGTAGGAGCATGGCCGCTAGGATCCGCCGCCGAGGAGGCCACATGGCGGCTGCCGGCCCCACGCCGGGCAACCGGGCGGAGATCCGGCAGGACATAGCCGAGTACCACCGCAACCGCGACCCGGCCACCCGCGACCGCGTGGTGTCCGCCTACCAGGGCCTCGCCTACAGCCTCGCCGCCCGCTTCGCCCAGCGGGGCGAGGAGCTCGACGACTTGAACCAGGTCGCCCTGATCGGCCTGCTCAAGGCCATCGACCGCTTCGACCCGGACCGGGGCGCGGAGCTCACCACGTTCGCCACCGCCACCATCCTCGGGGAGCTGAAGCGCCACCTGCGCGACCGGGGCTGGTCGGTGCGCCTCCCCCGGCGCATCCATGACCTGCACCTCTCCGCGCAGCAGTGCATCGACGAGCTCACCCAGGAGCTCGGGCGCTCTCCGAGCATGCCGGAGATCGCCGACCGCCTGGACGTCCCCCTCGACGACATCGTCGAAGCGCTCGACGCCGGAGGGCTGCGCCACAACAGCTCCCTCGAGGCGCCGACCGCCGGGGGAGAGGACCACACCCTCACCAGCCGGCTCGGCTCCCCCGACCCCCGCCTGGCCGAGGTGGAGGGCAAGTTGGAGCTGAGCCCCCTGCTGGCCCGGCTTCCCGAGCGCCAGCGCCACATCCTCCAGCTTCGCTTCGTGGCCGGGTGCAGCCAGACCGAGATCGCCTCGATTGTCGGCGTGAGCCAGATGCAGGTCTCCCGCCTGCTGGCCCGCAGCCTCGCCCAGCTGCGCACGTGGGTCACCGAGCCGGCGTGAGCTCCCCGGGAGCCTCCGCCCCCTTCTCCCGCCGCCGGGGCCGGGCCCTCCCGCCCCCAGCCGGCGGGCCGGGCCCTTCGGCCGCGCTGGTCGCCGACGAGACGTCGCTCGCCGGGCTGCTCGCCGAGCTCGCCGGCGCCGACCGCTACGGCTTCGACACCGAGTTCCACCGGGAGAAGACCTACTGGCCCATGCTGGCCCTCCTGCAGCTGTCGTGGAGGGAGGGGGCCGAGACCCGCACCGCCCTGGTGGACCCCCTCGCGGTGGGCGTCGGGCCCCTCGCGGCCGGACTGCTCGAGCGACCCGCGACGATGCTCGCCCACGCCGCCGAGCAGGACCTCGAGATCCTCCGCCACGAGTGCGGGACCGTCCCGACCGCGCTGTTCGACACCCAGGTCGCCGCCGGGTTCGCCGGGCACGCCTCGGCGTCACTGGCGTCGCTGGTACGCACCTACCTCGGTCACGACCTCCCGAAGGGGGACCGCCTGACCGACTGGTCGGCCCGCCCGCTGCAGGACTCCCAGCTGCGCTACGCCGCTGCCGACGTGGTGCACCTGGGGGACCTCGAGGAGGCCATCCGGGCCGACCTGGACCGCCGGGGCCGGCTCGGTTGGGCGCAGGAGGAGTGCGAGCGGGTCAGGCTGCGGACCACCGTCGAGCCGGACCCCGGCCGCGCCTGGTGGAAGCTCCGCGACGCCCGCCAGCTGCGGGGGACGTCCAAAGGGGTGGCCCAGGCGGTCGCCGCGTGGCGGGAGGAGCGGGCCCGGCGCCTCGACGTCCCGGCCCGCTACGTCCTGGCCGACCTGGCCATCCTGGCGCTCGCCCACAAACCGCCGACCGGGCGGGCCGGCCTCGCCGACGTCCGAGGCCTCGACGCCCGCCTCGCGCGCGGCGAGGCCGGCGAGGAGATCCTCGCGGCGGTGGCCCGGGGCCGGCGCCTGCCCCCCGAGTCGGTCCCCGGGCCTCCCGGCGACGAGGTGCCGAGGGAGCTGCGCCCCGCCGTCGCGCTCGCCATGGCCTGGCTCGGCCAGCTCGCCCGGGAGGAGCAGATCGACCCGGGCGTGCTCGCGACCCGCCTCGACGTCGTGGAGCTGGTCCGCGACGGCTCGGGGCGCCTGCGGGATGGCTGGCGGGCCGACCTGGTCGCCGACCCGCTGCTGCGCCTGGTCTCCGGCTCGGCCTCGGTGGCCTTCGACGGTGCCGGCAGCCTGGTGCTCGAGGAGCGCTCCCACCGCCGCCTCGGACCCGAGACGGCCGGTCCCGAGGCCGGCCGCGGCCCGGCCGGCTCCCGCCCGGCTACCGCTCCCGCGGGGTAGCCGCGGCGGCGCCGGCACCCCGGTCCGGCTCGGGACGGAGATCGATGGTGAGGGTCAGGATCCCCCCGTCGAGGTGGCCCACGGCGTCGCCGATCATCGCGTAGTCCTGGAAGTCGACCCGCATCTGGTCCACAAAGCGCTTGCGCTCGGGCCCCTCCACCGGGGGCAGGGGACGCTGGCGCACAGCCCGGGCACGGGCGCGGAACCGCTCGATCATCGCGTCGACGTCAAGTGCTTCTGCCATCGGCCCACGCTACCGTGACCGTCCCGTCGGGCCGGGGGGCTGGGCGCGGGCCGTGGCTCAGCCCGGGCCGGGCACCGAGTGGTCGGGGCCGTCCGCCCGGGCGGCCGGCTCGTAGTCCTCCTCCTCGTCCTCCATGGCGAGGCACCACGCGGCGTGCTCCGAGCCGGGGCGGGCGCCGCACTCGGGGCACGGCTCGACCATCTCCTCGTTGGAGCGCTTCAGTGCCCGCGCTTCCTCGAAACGCCGATGCCGACCCTTTTTCACGTGCCGCTCCCGTCGCGATCGAGCTTGAACGGTGACCGCCCGCAGTGTACCGCCGGGCCCTCGGCCATCGGGGTCCGCGCCGGCGCCCGGCGGGCGAGGCTCACTCGTCTTCGTCGTCGCGCTTGGGGAAGCGAAGGGCCCCCAGGCGCTCGTGCAGCTCGCCGGCGGCCAGCAGGCCCTTCCAGAACTGGTCCATGACCATGCGCTCGTTGGGGGCGTGGATCTTGTCGTCGGGCAGGCCGACCCCGAGGAACAGCACCGGGGCCCGCAGCATCCGCCCGAGGGTCTCCTCGGGGCCCGAGCCACCCTCCCGTGTCCAGAGCGGGCGGGCCCCCCACACCGCCTCGATGGCCTCGGCGAGGGCCTGCATCGCCGGGTGGTCGATCGGGGTCAGCGCGGGCGCCACGCCGCCCTCCCCGGTCACCTCGGCCTCGACGCCAGCCGGTAGCTGCGCTTGGACCCACGCCCGGAAGGCCGCCTCGATCTCGTCGGGGCGCTGGTCGGGCACCAGCCGCAGGGCGACCTTGAAGCCGGCGGTGGCCGGCACGATCGTCTTGATCCCCGGGCCGGAGTAGCCGCCCCAGAGACC
>JAJZWW010000119.1 GCA_021846485.1 Actinomycetes bacterium | reverse complement strand
GCGCAACGCAGCGGCGAGGACCCGCTCGATCACGTCACGGTCGACCCATGCCTGCTCGCTCACGCGCCGCTCTCCTGTCTGCCTGGAAGCCTTTCGGCACCCCTGGACCGATGTCCCCGGGGCTTCTGTCCACGACCGCGACCCCCCTCAGGACCTCCCGTGGCGGGGCCAGTGGAACGCGGTGAGGCTACCGGCGTACCGTACGCTGGCGTGCCGGTGAGACAGGCGATGACTGGGACCGCCGAGCTGGTCGTGTCCTGGGAGGACACGGCTGCCGCCGTGCGCTCCGGGGACGTCCCCGTCCTGGCCACCCCCCGAATCGTGGGGTTGTGCGAGGAGGCGTCGGTCCGCGCGCTCGCCGGCCACCTGGCGGAGGGCCAGACCTCGGTCGGGACACGGGTGGAGATCGCCCACCTCGCTGCGGTCGCGGTCGGCTCGGCCGTCCGCGCGGTCGCCACCCTGGACAAGACCGAGGGCCGACGGATGGTCTTCTCGGTGTCGGTGACCGACGGCTGCGGGCTGGTGGCGGTGGGCAAGGTCACCCGGGTGGTGGTGACGAAGGACCACTTCGTGGAGAAGGCCCGGTAGCGCCATCGACCCTCACACCGTCGACCTCAACGCCGACCTCGGCGAGGGCTTCGGGCGCTGGACCCTCACCGACGACGACGCCCTCCTCGAGGTGGTCACCAGCGCCAACGTCGCCTGCGGCTTCCACGCCGGCGACCCGCTGATCATGCGCCGGGTCGCAGCCCGCGCGCTCGAGCTGGGGGTCCGCCTCGGGGCCCACGTCAGCTACCGGGACCTCCCCGGCTTCGGCCGCCGGTCGATCGACGTGCCGCCGACGGTGCTCGGAGCCGAGGTGCTCTACCAGCTCGGGGCCCTGCAGGCGATGGCCGAGGCGGCCGGGGGCACGGTGAGCTACGTGAAGCCCCACGGGGCCCTCTACAACCGGGTCGTGTGGGACGAGGCCCAGGCCGTGGCGGTCGCCGACGCGCTCGCCACCTTCCGCCCCGGGCTGGCCGTGCTCACCCTCCCTGGCTCGGTCATGGCCGCCGCCGGCGAGGCGGCCGGGCTGCGCGTGGTCGCCGAGGCCTACCCTGACCGCGGGTACCGGCCCGACGGCACGCTCGTCGCCCGCAGCGAACCAGGAGCCCTGGCAGCAGACCCCGCCGACGTCGCCGCCCGGGCCGTCCGCCTGGCGACCGAGGGGCGGGTCGCGCCGAACGACGGCCCCGACGTCGAGCTCCGCCCCGAGTCGCTCTGCCTGCACGGGGACTCCCCGGGGGCGGCCGGCACCGCCAGGGCCGTGCGGGTCGCGCTGGAGCAGGCCGGCGTCGCGCTGCGGCCCTTCACGTGACGCCCGGAGCCGGTCCCGTCGGTACCGGCGGGGACGCCGGGACGGGTGTGCGGATCCGAGCGGTGGGCGCCGCCGGCGTGCTGGTCGAGGTGGACGACCCCCCGGCCGCCGCCCTCGCGGCCCGCCAGTTCGCCGGCGAGTCCGGCGCGACCCTCGTCGAGGTCGTCCCGGGCGCCCGCAGCCTCCTGCTGCTCGCCCGAGACCCTGCCGACCTCGACCGGCTACGCCCCCGGCTCCACGAACTGGTCGGCGCCCGCCGGCCACCCGGAGCCGGCGACACCACCCCCGAGCCGCTCGAGATCCCGGTCCGCTACGACGGTGCGGACCTCCACGACCTCGCCGAGCGGACCGGCCTCGGCGAGGACGGCGTGGCGGCCACCCACTCCGGGTCCACCTACCGGGGGGTCTTCAGCGGCTTCGCCCCCGGGTTCTGCTACCTGGAGGGGCTCCCCAGCGTCCTGGCCCTCCCCCGGCTCCCCGAGCCTCGGCAGGTGGTGCCCGCCGGGTCGGTGGCGATCGCGGGATGCTACAGCGCGGTCTACCCGCGCTCCACCCCTGGCGGATGGCGGCTCCTCGGGCGCACCGCCGTGGAGGTGTGGGACCCCGAGCGGCGTCCCCCGGCGCTCATCCGGCCGGGCACCGCGGTGCGCTTCGTCCCGGAGCGCTGACGTGGGAGGGCAGCGGACACGCCACCCGGCCGAGCGGACCCCGGCCGCCGGCCGGGTCGGGCGCGGGGTGCAGCCCCGCAAGGGGAGCTGAGCGGGTGGGCACCGCCCGCTGCCCGGCCCTGGGTCCGACCCCGACTCCGACCCCGACCCTCGGCCCCGGCTTGGTGGTGCTCGACCCCGGCCGGCTGACCACGGTCCAGGACCTGGGGAGGCCGGGCCACGCCCACGAGGGGGTGCCCCCTTCCGGCGCGCTGGACCTGCCGAGCCACCGCCTCGCCAACCGCCTCGCTGGCAACGACCCGACCGCCGCGACCCTCGAGATCACCCTCGGAGGCCTGGCCGTGACCCTGGAGGGACCCGGCCCCGCCCGGGCCATAGCGGTCACCGGGGCCCCCACCCCGCTGCTGGTCGGGGGACAGCCCGCCCCGCTCTATCTGCCGGTCGGCGTCCGGCCCGGCGAGACGCTGGTGCTCGGCACCCCCGGTCACGGTCTGCGCAGCTACCTCGCAGTGGCCGGCGGGATCGCCGTCGCGACCACCCTCGGTAGCCGCAGCACCGACCTGTTGAGCGGGCTGGGCCCGCCGCCGCTGCGCGCCGGGGACCACCTCCCCCTCGGACCGCCACCGCCCGGCCCCCCGCCACCGGGACTCGACGTGGCGGCGGCGGCCTCCCCCGCCGCCGCCGGGACCGCGGCCCGCCCGAGCGTCGTGGCCCTCCACCCCGGGCCGCGCCCCGATGCCCTCGCCCCCGGCGGGTGGGAGACGCTCACCTCGGCCGCCTGGGTGGTCGCCCCGGCCTCCAACCGGGTCGGGCTGCGCCTCGCCGGGCCGGCGCTGCGGACCGTCTCGGGCGAGCTGCCCCCGGAGGGGATGGCCACCGGCGGGGTCCAGGTGCCGCCGGGAGGTCAGCCGGTGGTGTTCCTCGCCGACCACCCGGTGACCGGCGGCTACCCCGTGGTCGGGGTCGTCGACGCCGAGGCGGACCTAGCCCGCCTCGCACAGCTCCGGCCGGGATCGGTCCTGCGTCTCGCCGTCGGCGCCTCCCCGCCGGCCACTCCGTGAAGCTCGGCAAGCTCGCTCACCAAGGAGACTCACCAAGGAAAAAAGGAGAAACTTGCCTGCTGGACTTCTTCGAGTCCTTTCACAGGAGCTATCACTACATCACTACAGCAGTGCTTCGCACCCTCCCATCTTGCCTGAGGTGCTATGACCTGGTGGTTTGCTCATAGAGCAGTCCAGGGCAGGCAAGTTCCTTCTCGGTAGCCTCGGCTGAAGTCATGTCCTTCGCAGCGCAGGTTGCCATCCCACCGGCCCTCGCGGAGATCGCCGCCCGGGTCAACGAGCGCATCGCCGCCTGCCTCGACGCCAACGCGGAGCGCTGGGCGGCGCTCGACGCCGAGCTGGCCGCCCCCCTGGCCTCGCTGCGCGCCCTGGTCATGGCGGGCGGCAAGCGGCTGCGGCCGTCCTTTTGCTACTGGGCGTTCGTCGGCCTGGGCGGCTCGGGCGAGGACCCCTCGGTCATCCACGCCGGCGCCGCCCTGGAGCTGCTGCACACCTTCGCACTGGTCCACGACGACGTGATGGATGGCTCCCCGATGCGCCACGGCATCGAGGCCGTCCACGTCGAGCACCACCGGCGCCACTCCCGGGCCGCGTGGAGAGAAAACCGAGGCCGCTTCGGCGACGGGGTGGCGATCCTCGTGGGCGACCTCGCCTTCGTCTACTGCGACCGCTTCCTCACCAGCGCAGCGCCGGCAGCCCGCCGGGTCTTCGACGAGATGCGCCTCGAGGTCAACGTCGGCCAGTACCTGGACCTGATCGGCACGGCCAGGCGGAGCGGCGACCCGGGCCTGGCCCGCCGGATCTGCCAGTACAAGTCGGGCAAGTACACCATCGAACGCCCCTTGCACCTCGGCGCAGCGCTCGCGGCCCCGACTGCTTCGAGGAGGTGGCCGGGAGGCTGTCGGCCTACGGGATGCCCCTCGGGGAAGCCTTCCGGCTGCGCGACAACCTGCTCGGAGTGTTCGGTGACGCCACTGTCACCGGCAAGCCCGTCGGAGATGACCTGCGAGAGGGCAAGCCGACGCTGCTCTACGCCCTCGCCCGGGCGGCTGCGGTCGGAGCCCACCGGCGGCTCCTGGAGCGCCGCTTCGGCGCCCCAGACCTGGGGCCGGCCGAGGTGACCGCGCTCCAGGCGGTCTTCGGGGATGGGTGTGGGGCGCAGCCCCCCCAGGAACGGCGCAGCCCCACCAGGAACACTGAGACCGGCGGCCGGATGCGGATCGTCGTCGTCGGCGCCGGGCTCGGGGGCCTGTCGGCGGCCTGCCACCTGGCCGGCCGGGGGCACCGGGTCACCGTCGTCGAGCGGGGCGACGGCCCCGGCGGCCGGGCAGGACGCTGGGAGTCGGAGGGCTACGAGATCGACACCGGCCCGAGCGTGCTCACCATGCCCGACCTGCTCGCCCTGACCTTCGCCGCCGCCGGCGCCGACATGGCCGACCACCTGAGCCTCGCGGCGCTCGACCCGATGTACCGGGCGTGGTACCCCGACGCACCGCCGATCTCGGTCCGCCCGGGCCGGGAGGCGATGGCCGCGGAGATCCGGGACACCTGCGGGCCGGCCGACGCCGTGGCCTTCGGGCACTTCGTCGACTGGCTGGGGCGCCTGTACAGGGTGGAGCAACCCCACTTCGTCGAGCGCAACTACAACCGGCCGGCCGACCTGGCCCGACCCCTGCGCCCGGCGCTCGAGCTGGTCCGCCTGGGGGCGTTCCGGCGGATGGCCGCGGTCGTCGACGACTACTTCCGCGACCCGAGGCTACGGCAGCTGTTCAGCTTCCAGTCCCTCTACGCCGGCCTGTCGCCGTTCGACGCGCTGGCGATCTACTGCGTGATCACCTACATGGACACCGTCGAGGGCGTGTGGTTCCCCCAAGGGGGGATCCACGCCGTCGCCCGGGGGCTGGCCGCGGCGGCGGCCTCGGCGGGGGTGGACATCGCCTACGGGACGCCGGTCGCGCGCATCGTGCGCCGCCTCGGCTCCTCCGGCCCGGTGACCGGGGTCCGCCTCGCCGACGGGAGCTTCCTCCGCGCCGACGCGGTCGTCGCCAACCCGGACGTGCCGGCGGTGTACCGGGAGCTGGTGCCCTCGGCCCGCATGCCCCGGGTCGCCCGCCGGGGCCAGTACTCGCCGAGCGCCGCGCTCTGGCTGGCCGGGGTTCGCGGGAGCCTGCCCGCTGGCGCCGGCCACCACAACATCCACTTCGGCTCGGACTGGAAGGGCTCCTTCGACGCCCTCCTGCGCGCCGGCACCCGCCAGCCCGACCCGGCGGTCCTCGTGTGCGCCCCGACGGTGTCGGACCCGGCGCTCGCCCCGCCGGGAGGCCAGGTGATCTACGCGCTCGAGCCGGTGCCCAACCTCGACGGCCGCATCGACTGGGCCAGCGAACGGGACCGCTTCCGCGACACCCTCGTCGCCCGCCTCGCCCGCTCCGGCTACCCGGTCGGCTCGGGGCAGGTGGTGACCGAGCGCTTCGTCGACCCCCTCGACTGGGAGGCCCAGGGCATGGAGCGGGGGACCCCCTTCGCCCTGTCCCACCGCTTCTTCCAGACCGGGCCGTGGAGGCCGGCCAACCGGGACCGCAGAGTGCCGGGGCTGGTGCTGGTCGGCTCGGGGACCGTCCCGGGGGTGTCGGTGCCGATGGTGCTCGTCTCGGGGAGGCTCGCCGCCGACCGCGTCGACGAGCTGGCCGCCGGGAGGTAGCGGTGGTCTCTCTGGAGGAGAGCTACCGCCGCTGCCGGGAGCTGAACCGGCGATCCGGGACCACCTACTACGCGGCGACATGGCTGCTGCCGGCGGTGAAGCGCCACCACGTGCACGCCCTCTACGGCTTCTGCCGCTACGCCGACGACATCGTCGACGACCTGGGCCCGGCTTCCGCGGACGTCCGGGGAAAAGTCCTCGCCGAGCTCGGGGAGCGCTTCTTCGGGGACCTCGCCGTCGGCAAGAGCGAGCACCCGGTGCTCAAGGCGGTGGTCCACACGGTCCGGGCGTTCGCCATCGACCCCGACTGCTTCCGCCGGTTCCTGCGCTCGATGGAGATGGACCTGCAGGTCTCCGCCTACCAGAGCTTCGACGACCTGCTCGACTACATGGACGGCTCCGCGGCGGTGATCGGCGAGATGATGCTGCCGATCCTCGAACCCTGCTCCGAGGACGCCGTCGTGCCCGCCCGGGACCTGGGGATCGCGTTCCAGCTGACCAACTTCTGGAGGGACGTCGGCGAGGACCTCGGGCGCGGCCGGGTGTACCTGCCACAGGAGGACCTGGAGCGCTTCGGAGCCCGGGAGGCCCTACGAGCCCGCCGGGTCACCCCGGAGTGGGAGGAGCTGATGTGCTTCGAGATCGAACGGACCCGCGCCTACTACCGCTCCGCGGACCTGGGGATCGGGATGCTGCCGCCGGTCGCGGCTCGCTGCATCGCCGGCGCCCGGGAGCTCTACAGCGGGATCCTCGGCCAGATCGAGCAGGCCGGCTACGACACCTTCAGCCGGAGGGTGGCGGTCCCCGCCTGGCGGAAGGCCGCGCTGGCCGCCCGGCTGGCGCGCTCGGGCCGGTAGCGAAGGTTGCGTGCCACACACCCTCGGCGGCGGGGCTGACGCATCGCGAGGTTGCCAGCCACGCTATCGAGGAAGAACCTCTCAGCTCACTGCCCGAGGTGGGTGCACTGACCCGAACTGGGTGCGTAGATGGCGCTATACGGGGGCTCTGTGCACCCACTTCGGCCCTACGCACCCAGTTCACAACGCTCCAGACCAGGAAAGGCGCCCGAGGTGGCCATGACACCACCTATCGCACTCGGACGGCGGGCGGGGCGGCCGGCGCCCCGAGGCGTACTGGCCTCGGGGCGCCCGGCGCGTGCCCGGGGCAGGGAACCCCCAGAGCGGCACCCTCGGTGCCGGTGGCCGAGGATCAGGCGGCGGTCGCCCCGCGGGCGACCAGCGGGTCGACGTTCCGGGAGACCGCCCGCTCCCGCAGATCCCGGGGCACGATCGGGCAGAGCATCCCGTAGGGCTCGCCCCCGAAGAGGTGATGGATGGCGTGGGCGTCGCGCAGTCGCTCGAGGGGGGCGAGCACCGGCAGACGACCGAGCCGGCCGTGGATGTACACGTCGTGGACGAAGGCGTAGGTCGCCCCGTAAGCGGTCACTCCGACCCCGATCGGCACCAGCAGGGACGCCGACCGGAGCCCCGTCCCGAGGGCCATGGCGCCGATCGTGACGGTGGCGAAGACCACCGGGAACCAGTCGTTGGCTTCGAAGCGGTCCCGCCAGCTGCTCACCCGCCGGCGGTGGTGGTGGGAGCGGTGGAGCACCCACCCGACGCCGTGCATCACGAAGCGGTGGGCGGCGTAGGTGATCGGCTCCATCGCCACGAAGGCCGACGAACCGGCGATCAGGGCGGCCAGCACGTCCGTCATGTTACGTTACCGAGGAGAAACCTGCCTGCTGGACTGTTTCGCACTCGAACCCGCAGGTGGGGGGCTGGTGAAGAAGTCCGGCAGGCAAGTTCCTTCTCAGTAGGTACCGCGTGACAGCTACCCGCAGCGGCAGCTACGCGCTGCGCTCGGTGCGGCCGAGGCGCACCCACAGCGAGAGGACGAGGGTCACGAGGGCGAACCCGTAGGCGAAGTCGGGCAGCGGGATGTCCCAGGGGAAGCGGACCCCGTCGAAGTGGGCACGGTGGTAGATCACGATCGGGGCGGAGAGCTTGGTGAGCCAGCCGTCGACGGGCACCTGGAAAGCCCAGGTGATGGCGATCGTGACCCAGAAGGCCGGGCGGCGCAGGACTCCGGAGCGCACCGCGACCAACTCGATCGCGATGGACGCGGCCGCAGCCACCAGCGCCCACAGCGAGTACACCGCTAGGACCGCCTCCCCGCCGCCGGGCCCTCCCCGGCGTCGCGCGGGGACTTTCCCCCGGTCCTCGCCCACCGCAGCCGGCGCCACCACGGCGTGCCGGCCGGCGCGGAGAGGGCCGCGGAGGCCACCTCGAAGGTGAGCAGCGAGCACACCGGCACCACCACGAAGAACACCACCTCCTCGATCGGCAGGTGCCCCGGGAGGTCCACCCCGGTCACGTACCGGCCGGCGTAGCTCCACCAGTGGCCGGCGATGGCCGCCACGTCCCAGCCGGAGAACGCCACCACCGGCACGGCCAGGGCCGCGACCAGCCGGCGGGGCCGGCGCCACACCCGCGCCCCGGCGACGATCTCCAGGGGAAGGGTCAGCACGACGCAGCCGGCCATGAGCAGCAGGTACTGGAAGTGGTCCACCCCGGCAACCCTAGGAGGGGCCGCGCGAGCGCCACCCGGCAACAGCAGCGGTAGCTTGGGGAGATG
>JAJZWW010000118.1 GCA_021846485.1 Actinomycetes bacterium | reverse complement strand
GTTGTGATGCCTCGTCGGCAACCGCAGAACTGGGTGATCGGCGCTCTGCGGCCGGGTGCGGGTAGTCGGCGCCGACGGACGCATACTCGGCGATATCGAGTACTTCGACGTCTCTCATGGTGCCGCGAGAGGAGCGCAGAACGCTCGTCCGGTCTGCGGCCATCCCTGCGATCACCCGCCCTGGGGTTGATGTCGCGGGTGGGCGGACGTCTTTACGGTGAGGGTCTCATCCATGTGGGGCCCGGTCGCCTCGTCCCCCGAGTCCCACCGACTCGGGAGGTATGCAATGACCACCACCGCCTCGACTGCCGTCGTCGTCTACGACCCCGGCCTGGTCGATCCTGAACACGTTGCACTGGCCGGGTTGCTCGGCGGCTACCGGGGCCTCACCCGTGACGCCTACGCGCTGGACCTCCGCCAGTTCGTGGCGTTCTGCGACCGACGCCACCTGGGCTTGTTCGAGGTCCGCCGCAGTGACATCGAATCGTTCGGACGAGAACTCGAGGCGAAGGGCCGGGCCGCCGCGACGATCGCCCGGCGCCTGTGCACCGTGACCGGCTTCTACCGCTACGCCGAGGAAGAAGGTCTGATCGCCCACTCCCCGGCGGTCCATGTCCGCCGCCCGAGGATCGACTACGAATCGCACGCCATCGACCTGGACCGCAACGAGGTCGGAGCGCTCCTCGTCGCCGCAGGGCTCGGCCCGGCCGGCGAGCACGCCCTGATCTCGCTGCTGGCCCTCAACGGGCTGCGGGTATCAGAGGCAATCGGGGCGAACATCGAGGCGCTCGGTGTGGAGCGCGGTCATCGGATCCTCACCGTCCTTCGTAAGGGCGGCAAGACCGTGACCGTCCCGCTCGCTCCGCGGACCGCACGGGCGGTCGACCTGGCTGTCGGCGAACGTGCCGCCGGGCCGATCTTCGTCGCCGGCGACGGACGGCGTCTCGACCGTCACGGGGCAGCTCGGATCGTGCGCAGGGTTGCCTGCCGGGCCGAGATCGCCAAGGCGATCGGTCCCCACACCCTGCGCCACGCGTTCATCACCGCCGCTCTCGACGCTGGCGTGCCGCTGCGCGACGTCCAAGAGGCCGCATCACACGCCGACCCACGCACCACCATGCGTTACGACCGGGCCAGGGTCTCGCTCGACCGTCACGCCACCTACATCGTGTCCACCTACATCGCCGGCCCCGCCCGCTGACCCGACGTTCTGGGCGCCAGCAAGAGTCTGCTGGCGCCCGGAGCTGGCGACCCCCAAGCAGGAATAACGCCGACTCGGCGCTCATCACAGGCAGTGGTTCCGGCCTACTCGGAGGACACAGATCATCCAGTTCTGCGGTCCTCAGACGGTTGCCGGGGAGGCGTCGGGACATCGGCTGACCGGGCTGCAGGTAGCGAGCGGCGGGTCTTGACATGAGAGCCTCGGCTCCGTTTGACTCCCAAACATGTCTTTGCCGGTTGATCAGGGCGGGCGCCTTGCCCGGCTGAGGGTCGTTGCTCATCCGCTCCGACTGCGGATTCTCTCGCTGCTCACGGGCACGCCAATGTCGGCCGCCGAGCTCAGCCGGGAGCTCGGGGTAAGCCACGCGCTCGCCAGCTACCACCTCCGACAGCTGGCCAAGACTGAGTTCTTGGAGGTTGCCGAGGAGCGATCCCATCGGGGTGGCAGGGAGGTCCGCTACCGGTATCGCAACGAGCCGGCCGCCAGCGGGCTCGCCAGGGGTGACAGCCAGGACCTGTCGTCGCTGCCCTCAGCACTCGGACTGTTCGCCGAGGCGCTCGCGTCGGAGCTGCGCCGGCGAGCCACGACTGCGTCGACGAGCCCGGTCCTGTCCCCGCTGCTCACCGACGCCGAGGTGTGGATATCCCCCGACCAGTGGGCTGGCCTACGCCAGACGCTCGACGCCGAGCTCCGCCGCCTGCATGACCAAGCCTGTCGCCCCCGCACACCCGGCACCGTGCGGGTCAGCGTCACCGCCGCCCTCTTCGAGATGGAACCCGGTGACGGCCAGCCATGAGCACCTCCGAACGGCGTTCCACTCTCCGGGTGCTACGACACCCAGGGCTGCTGCGGTTCCTCACTGGCCGGGTGCTGTCACTGCTCGGCTCCTCGATGGCCCCACTCGCCATCTCCTTCGCCATCCTCGACCACTCAGGGACCGCCACCCAGGTCGGCGAGGTCCTCGCCGCCCAAAGCATCCCGCTCGTCGCGTTCCTCGTCTTCGGGGGAAGCGCAGCCGACCGCTGGGGTCGCCGCCGCGTCATGGTCCTCGCCGACCTATTGCGCGCCGGCGCCCAGGCCGCCTTGGCCACCTGGGTCATCGCAGGCCACCCCCCGCTCGGGGCGTTCGCCGGCGCCGAAGCGGTCATCGGGGTCGGCCAAGCCATGTTCGGGCCCGCCACCACCGGCTTGGTCCCCGATCTCGTAGCCGACCCCTCCGACCTCCAAGCCGCCAACAGCCTGCGAGGACTGGCCAACTCCCTCGCCACCGTCGCCGGGCCCGCCCTCGCCGGAATCGTCGTCGCCGCCATCAACCCCGGTTGGGCCATCGCCGTCGACGCGGCCACCTACCTGGCCAGCGCCGCCCTGCTCGTCTCGCTACGTCTCCCGGCCCGGCCCCCGATACCGTCGGCCTCCTTCGCCGCCCAGCTACGAGAGGGGTGGACCGAGTTTTGGGGCCGCACCTGGCTATGGGTGATCGTCGCCCAGTACGCCCTGTTCCACCTCATCGTCCTCGCCCCCTTCATGGTCCTCGGCGTCGTCATCGCCAAGACCTCCCTCGGCGGCCCCACCGCGTGGGGAGCCATCCTCGCCGCCCTCAGCCTCGGATCCCTCGCCGGCAGCCTCGTCACCCTCCATGTCCGGCCCCGCCGGCCCCTGCTCGTCGCCACCCTCAGCGGGTTCACCTGGATCGCCCCGACCCTCATGCTCGGCCTCACCGCCCCCGCCTGGGCGATAGCCATCGGAGCGTTCAGCGCCGGAACCGGCCTCGGGGTCTTCGGGCCTCTCTGGGACACCACCCTCCAACACCACATCCCCGAACGGGTCCTCTCCCGCGTCTCGTCCTACGACTACCTCGGCTCCGTCGCCCTCCTACCCGTCGGATACGCCCTCGCTGGCCCGCTCGCCGCCATCCTCGGCGGGCATACCATCCTCATCGCCGCCGCCGCCTGGATCGCCATCTCCACCTTCGCCGTCCTCGCCATGCCCGCCGTTCGCAACCTCCCCAGCACGAACTCCGACTGAGCCAAGTGGGCCGTCGGTAAGAGGCACACGGTGCACCGGCTCGGAAGAACCAGGCTGGACTGACCCGCCTCAGGGGCGAAACAGAACGATCGTTCCCGGGTCGGTGCCACACCACCTCCCGACGCACGCGACGAGCGCATAGCGACGGCTATATCCCTTAGCCAAGCTCACCGTCTTCGAGCAGAACGTACCGACCATAACTCCGCCCTGTCCCGCGCTCCGACAGGGCTCCGTGCCGCACTCAGATCGGCGCCTATGGAGCGGAGTCCACGTCGTTGCCGGCAGAGGAGCGGGTGTCTGTTGGCCCTTTGCCTCACATGCCGTGGCTGTCTTCGTAGTCCGGCAGCACTCCGGGTAGGAGGGCGGCGCGCACAGTGTCCCAGGTCGAGCGGCCGGCGGCGACGAGGAGGCCGGGGCGCGTGTCGGCCGGACGGTAAGGGCTGGCGTCGGGCCGTAGGGCAACGCCGCCGGCCTCTTGGAGCAGCAGAACCCCCGGAGCGTGGTCCCATGGCAGGGTGCGCCAGAACAGCACAAAGTCCTGCCCGTCGTCGACCACGGCCGGATAGTCCACCCCCGCGCAGCGCCGTCCGGGGGTGACGGTGTCGAAGCGGTCCCGGCCGGCATCAACCGTCGCCGACACGCTGGTGGGCAGGAAACGGGTGAGCACCGCTCCTCGCAGCGCTCCAGGCTCGACGGGGCGGGACGTGACGGCCACGGCCACTCCGTTGCGGGCGGCGCCGCGCCGGCCTCGGCGGTGTACATCGTCTGGGACGTCGGCTGCCAGATCCACGAGGCCACCGTCCGGCCTTCCTCGCAGAGCGCGACCATCACTGCCCAGCCGTGGTTGCCCTCCACGAAGTTCGCGGTGCCGTCGAGCGGGTCGACCAGCCACGCCTGCGCTGCCCCGAGACCCTCCAGCAGGGTCGGGTCTGCGGCGCATACCTCCTCCCCGACGACTGCGGCACCCGGCAGGAGGTCGGTCAACCTCCGAGTGAGGAGCCCTTCGGCCTCGACGTCAGCGACAGTGACGAGCTCGCCGACCGCCTTGGCGCGCACGTCCATCGACGCCAGCGCAGCGAAGCGCGGTTCGATCACCTCGGCGCTGGTCTCCCGCAGGACGTCCCCTACCCGGTCCCCCAGATCGCGGCCCCATCGGGCCCTCCTCTCGCTCATCCGTCACACAGCTTGCATGACCAGCCGAGACGACGCCCAGATCACCCGGCCAGAACAACGGCCCTGCGGGTCCGGCAAAAGCGCAGATCGGCACGTATGGGGTCGCCCCAGGGGACCCCGGCGGACGTAGGGCTGCGGCAGTGGCGAGCTTCCCGTCGCGACCGTCCGGACCATGGCGTGGAGGGAACTCAGTTGATGCGCCCCTCGGCAGCCACCATGATCAGTCGGTGAGCACCCCCGATCTGCTGGCGTCGCGGCGATGTTCGTGAACGGAGCGGCGTTCCCGGACTTCCGGCCTTCGGGCAACGCCGCTGTCAACCCCGACCTGTACGACCTCGAAAACCAGGCCGTCGATCCCGACGGCATCCTGCTGGACGCCATGCGGGACATCGCACCATGGGCGGGGCGCAGCATTCTCGACCTCGGTTGCGGCACCGGCTACTGGCTCGACGTCTACGCCGACGAGGCCGCGGAGGTGATCGGTGTCGAACCCGACCCCGACCTGTGCGGCCGAGCCCGCAGCCGCCACCCGGACGCTCGCGTCCTCGCGGGCTCCGCAGAGCATCTGCCGCTGCCCGACAGCAGTGTCGAGGTCGTCCACGCCCGCTTCGCCTACTTCTTCCCTCCGGGCTGCGACGCCGGGCTTGCCGAGGTCCTCCGCGTCCTGACACCTGCCGGGCGGCTGGTCGTGGTCGACAACGACCAGCGCCACGGTGAGTTCGCCACCCTGCTCGCCGCCTCCGCCTTCGCGGCCGCTCAAGGCCGCGCCGAGGTAACGGACCGATGGTGGGCCGAACGCGCAGCAGAGCGCCGTGAGGTCATGAGCGCTTGGAGCTTCGCCACCCGAGCCGACCTCGCAGCCGTGCTGGGCATGGAGTTCCCCGCCACTGTCGCAGGGTCCTGGCTCGACCGCCACCCCAGCGCGACAGGGTTGAGCTACGGCTACGTCCTGTTCTCGATCGGACCGGCGAGCTGACACGACCGGGCCCGGCTGACCACCCGCGCCGGGCAGCCGCACCGAACGCCCAACCCGAACGACACCGCGTCGCTGATCGCTCACTCAGAACGGCACTTCTCGGCGTGCTGCGGGGGCGGCCCGGTGGTCACGTCGGGCGCATGTTCGGTCCCCTCTGCGGAACGCCGACCCATCGATCCGTCCCGATCGGCAACTGCCGGAGTCCCTCGGCGAGAACGCGGATCACGCGCTCGGCGGCAATGAGGCGTCTACGTCTTTGGACGCGGCAGTTCCTAGCCAGTCCCAGGACTGCTTCCCGGCCAAACGAAGACGCCGCCGCAGGACCACATACTCAGTCGGGTGCGGCGCTGTAGGAGTGAGCCATGGGGGGGCCTAGCCGCCAGCATCGGGTGACGGTGCCCCCAGGCACAGCGATCCGTGTGGCCGGGACGGACCACGCCGCAGCGGTCGGGGTGTGCCATTTCAGGGGCGGGATGGGTTCAGGCGGTACTCGCGTGCCGATACGACCCGCGCGCTGCGCCTGCAGGCGCCGGGGCCACTGCCGACACCCTCGCCCAGCAGCCCCGCTCCTACCCAGGGTAGGAAGACGGTGGACCGGGTGGCTCGTCGTCCCCGTTGACCGGGGTGGTCCTCCCCGTCAACCAGTCGGAGCGCAAGATGGCATAGCCGACCGCGTCGCAGGCGCCGTCGGCGCCGGGCCACGCCTGGCGGTAGTGGGCCTCCTTCGCGTAGCCGCAGCGGGCGAGCACGGCACGCATCGCCCAGTTGTCGGCGCGAGTGGTCGCCTCGATCCGCTCCTTGTCGGCCCGGGTGGAGAAGATGCGGGCGGTGAGCCACCGCACGGTCGTGGTGCCGTAGCCCCTCCCCCAGAAGCGGGCTGCGATGCGCAGGTCGAACATCGGTGTCGGATCGCCCAGATCGAAGATCACCACCAGCCCGATCCGCTCGCCACCGCAAAGAGCCCACCAGCACTCCCGCTCCCCGCTGGTGTCGAAGTCTCCGTCACTCGAGCGTCGGAGCACGACGGCAGGGTCCAGGCATGGCTCGGTGTGGAACGGCCAGACGCTGCCCGTGAGAAACTCGACCAGCGAGGCGTCGGCCGAACGATCATGGGGGACGAAACGGAGCCCGCCGGCATCAGCCCCGCTCGTGGCTTCCCCTGCCCAGCCACCGGACGCGTTCGCCTGTTCCGAGTCCTGACCGGTCACCGCAGAAGTGTCGCAGACAACCCGACATCACGCACCGCCGGGACGCAGAACGGCCCTCCCGCAGACGGACAACGCGGCACGGCACGCCGGGTGTGGGCTGGTGGCCGTCGAGTGTGCCGAGGAGGCGAGGAGAACTCGCCGTGGCGCTGGTCGTTGGCGGCAACTACCAGCGCTTCGCCGGGGCGCAGCACCGGAGCGATCCAGCCAGCCCAGCGTCACATCTGGGAGGGAAGAAATAGGCGAAGCGGGTGGATCAGATCGACGCTCGCATCGGGTAGGTGCTCGGCGGAGCCGGCCCGGACTTCGAGCCCCGGGACCCGGCCGGCTGCAACGGCTCGCAGGGCCGCGTCTGGTTCGACACCGGCCACCCAGGCCGGCTCGGCTGCGTAGGACTCGAGCCAGTTGCCGGTGCCGCAGCGCAGGTAACCAGCACCTTCCCAGCACAGGGGACAGGGTGGCCGTGGCGGCGAGGACGAGCCCGTCAAGATCTACCGCCCGGTTCTCGATGTCGTAGAGGTGGGGGTCGACCGCGGCGTTGCCCGACAGCCGGAAGTCTCCGAACGTCGTCTCGCTCTCAGACTCCGGGTCGAAGGTCATCGCCACCGAGCATGCCAACCTTGTCCTCCACACCTACCCGGCGACTGCAGACGCGATCTGCCGGGTGGGCACCGCCGGCGCGAGACTTCGGGGGTGGGTCAAGGTGTCCGGGCTGCCGAGTCGGGAGACGTGGATGGCGTGGTCCGATTGGTCGCCGACGCCTACGAGCCATACCTGGGCAGGATCGGTCGCCGGCCCGCCCCGTTGGACGCCGACTACGAGGCGTTGCTAGCAGCCGGCGAGGTCTGGATAGCCACCCGTGACGGCGACCTGGTCGGCGTGATGGTTCTGAAACAACGAGCGGACCATCTCTTGATCGAGAATGTTGCCATGGCGCCCCTGGCCCAAGGCGAGGGCATCGGCGGTCAGCTCCTAGCGTTCGCCGAGGACCAAGCGCGCGATGCGGGTCTGCGAGAGCTTCGGCTGTACACCAACGAGCTGATGGTCGAGAACCTCGCCTACTACCCGAGGAGAGGCTTCACCGAGACCCACCGGACATCCTCAGACGGATTCGACCGGGTACACTTCACCAAGACATTCCCGGCCAACCCTGCTGACAGCCACAGCAGGAGCGGGGCCGGTGGGGTGGCGACGGTCCCGGAGCCGTCCCGGATGCCGGTGAGCTTGATGGTGGGCGAGCTGACCGCCCGCCGGGTGGGCGAGGCCGACCTGGAGGGCATGTGCCGGTTGGACTCGGACCCCGACACTATGGCAACCCTCGGCGGTCCCCGACCGCCCGAGGTCACGTCATCGCACCTTCGCTACGACCTCGACCAGTGGTCGACCCACGGCTATGGGATGTACACCCTGGTGACCGACACCGGCGAGGTCGCCGGTCGAGTCGGTCTGCGCTCCAAGACGCTGCTCGACCGACCCGAGATCGAGGTCGGCTACAGCCTCCTGCCACGGTGGTGGGGCCGGGGAATTGCGACCGCCGCAGTCCGCCAGATCGTGGCGCTCTCCGCCCACGCCACCCTCGCCGACAGCATCGTGGCCACCGTCGAGACGCACAACGCCGCCTCGGTGCGCGTGCTGGAGAAGGCCAGCTTCACCTACGAGCGCGAACTCGAACGCGTCGGCGAGGTCATGTCGCTTTACCGGCGACCGCTGAGCCTGGCAGCGTCGGGAGAGGGACCGGGGACGATAACCGCTGACGGCTGCGCCGTCGACCTATATGCCAGCCTGCCCCCCGGCGACCGGGTCGAGCTCATCCACGCCCGGATCCCCGAGAAAGCGACCGTGCTCGACCTCGGCTGCGGCACCGGAGCACTCGCCGAGCCGCTCAG
>JAJZWW010000117.1 GCA_021846485.1 Actinomycetes bacterium | reverse complement strand
CGGGGTGAAGGTCTGGATCTACAAGGGCGACATCCTCCCCTACAAGGTCAGCTCCGAGGACAAGATCAGCCGCGAGGCGGCCATGACGGTCGGTGAGACCGCCGGCCAGGGCCGTCCTCGCCGGATCGTCTCCGCCGGCGGCGGCCGACGCCGCCCGGACGCAGGCGAGCCCGGTGCCGGCGTCGGCGCGCCGACGGTCCCGGCGCCCGGCTCCCCCGAGGGCGGGCTGGCCGTCGAGCAGCCCGTGGAGGCGGAGCCGATCGTGAAGGTGGACCCCGAGCTCGAGCGCCTGCTCGCCGAGGAAGAGGACATCGAGCGTCGCACGCGGGGCGAGCACCACGAGACCCCCCACTTCCCGAAGGACAGCTGAGCCATGTTGATGCCACGCAAGGTCAAGCACCGCAAGGTCCAGCGGGGCCGGCTGTCCGGTCAGGCCAAGGGGGGTACCACGGTCGCCTTCGGCGACTACGGCATCCAGGCGCTCGAGCCCGGCTGGGTGACCGCCCGCCAGATAGAGGCGGCCCGCATCGCCATGACCCGCCACGTGCGCCGCGGTGGGAAGGTGTGGATCCGGGTGTACCCCGACAAGCCGGTCACCCAGAAGCCGGCGGAGACCCGCATGGGCTCCGGCAAGGGCAACCCGGAGTTCTGGGTCGCAGTGGTCAAGCCGGGGCGGATCCTCTTCGAGCTCGGCGGGGTCGACGAGGCACTGGGACGCTCGGCCATGGAGCGCGCCATCCAGAAGCTCCCGATCAAGGCTCGGTTCGTAACCCGAAGCGTCCAAGAGGAGGTGCACGTCTGATGACCAAGCCAGTGGAGCTGCGTGACCTCAACGACCAGGAGCTCGAGGCCAAGCTCATCGAGAGCCGCGAGGAGCTGTTCAACCTGCGCTTCCAGTTCGCCACCGGCAAGCAGGACAACTCGGCCCGCATGGGCCAGGTGCGAAGGGACATCGCCCGGATCCTCACGATCCAGCGCGAGCGGGAGATCGAGGCCGCC
This sequence comes from Actinomycetes bacterium, assembly GCA_021846485.1. Classification (GTDB taxonomy): domain Bacteria; phylum Actinomycetota; class Acidimicrobiia; order Acidimicrobiales; family Palsa-688; genus JAKAQB01. Next base: position 7,491 of record JAJZWW010000117.1, on the reverse strand, counting down.
GAGGCGGCGGAGGTGTCGGCCTGATGTCGTCGTCGGAGTCCCCCGAGGTGGTAGCACCCGAGGAGGTGTCGAGCGTCGCGGCGGCCGAGGCACTGGTGCCCGGATCGCTGATCGGCGAGGAGGACGCTTCGGGTCGCCCCAACCCGCGCAAGGTCCGTGAGGGCCTCGTCGCGTCCACGGCGATGGACAAGACCGTGGTGGTGGCCGTCGTGGAGCGGGTCCGCCACGCCCGCTACGCGAAGACCGTGCAGCGGACCAAGCGCCTGCTCGCCCACAACGAGGACGCTGCCTTGAAGGTCGGTGACCGGGTCCGCCTGGCCGAGACCAGGCCCCTTTCCAAGCGCAAGCGCTGGCGGGTGGTCGAGGTCCTCGAGCGGGCGAAGTAGGAGAGGCGGCGAGCCGTGATCCAGCAGGAGAGCCGCCTGCGGGTGGCTGACAACTCGGGAGCCAAGGAAGTCCTCTGCATCAAGGTGCTGGGTGGTTCCAGGCGTCGCTACGCGTCGATCGGCGACGTCTTCGTGGCCACCGTGAAAGACGCCATCCCCGGCGCCAACGTGAAGAAGGGCGACGTGGTGAAGTGCGTCGTGGTCCGCACCAAGAAGGAGAAGCGCCGCCCCGACGGCAGCTACATCCGCTTCGACGAGAACGCCGCGGTGCTGATCAACGACCAGCAGCAGCCCCGGGGCACGCGCATCTTCGGCCCGGTCGGCCGGGAGCTGCGCGACAAGCGCTTCATGCGCATCATCTCCCTCGCTCCGGAGGTGCTCTGAGATGGCGGCGCAGCAGACCTGGCAGGCGGCCGGGCGGGCTTCGGCTGCCGGCCGGGATGGGTGTGGGGCGCAGCCCCACGGGAGGCTCTGAGATGGGATCGTCCAAGGCGAAGACCCCGACCAAGATGAAGATCAAGAGAGGCGACCGGGTCCAAGTGCTCACCGGGAAGGACCGGGGCAAGACCGGTCAGGTGACCCGCGTCATCCCCGACACCAACCGGGTGATCGTCGAGGGGGTCAACGTCGCGAAGAAGCACCAGCGCCAGACTTCGACGCGAGTGAAGGGCGGGATCATCGACAAGGACATGCCGATCCACGCTTCCAACGTCGCCCTGGTCTGCTCGAAGGACGGCGCCACCCGCGCCGGCTACCGCATCGACGAGGACGGCTCCAAGCACCGGGTGTGCGTGCACTGCGGGGGAGAGCTGTGAGCCCCGCCGGCGGAGCCGTGACCGAGCGGGCCAAGCCGCGCCTCGCAGTGCGCTACGAGAGCGAGCTGCGCGCCCGGCTGCAGGGCGAGCTCGGCCTCCCCAACGTGATGCTCGTGCCGCGCATGGAGAAGATCGTCCTCAACAGCGGCGTCGGACGGGCCACCCAGCAGCAGTCCCTGCTGGAGGGCGCGGTGCGTGACCTCACCGTGATCACCGGCCAGAAGCCGGTGATCACGACGGCGAAGAAGTCGATCGCCGGCTTCAAGCTTCGTGAGGGTAACCCGATCGGGGTGAAGGTCACCCTGCGGGGCGACCGGATGTGGGAGTTCTTCGACCGCTTGGTGAGCCTGGCGATCCCTCGCATCCGCGACTTCCGGGGGCTTCCCACCAGAGGTTTCGATGGTCGGGGCAACTACACCTTCGGGGTCACCGAGCAGTTGATCTTCCCCGAGATCGACTACGACAAGGTGGACACGACCAGGGGGATGGACATAACGATCGTCACCACCGCACGCACAGACGCCGAGGGCCGTGCCCTGCTAGACGCGTTCGGCTTCCCGTTCCGCAAGGAGGGCAACCAGTAATGGCCAAGAAGGCGCTGACCATCAAGGCTCGGCGGAAGCCGAAGTACAAGGTGCGGGCCTACACCCGCTGCCGGCGTTGCGGGCGCCCGCACTCGGTGTTCCGCAAGTTCGGCCTGTGTCGGATCTGCCTGCGTGAGCTGGTCCACGCCGGCGAGGTCCCCGGCGTCACCAAGGCGAGCTGGTAGGAGGCGCCACCGTGACCATGACCGACCCGATCGCCGACATGCTGACCCGGATCCGCAACGCCAACGTAGCCATGCACGACACGGTGAGGATGCCGTCGTCGAAGCTCAAGGAGGCCTTGGCGGTGGTCCTCGCCCGGGAGGGGTACATCTCCGGCTACGAGGTGACCACCGACGGGAGCCGACTCGGAAGGGTCCTCGAGGTCCGCATGAAGTACGCCCCCGACCGTACCCGGACGATCTCGGGGATCCGTAGGATCTCCAAACCCGGCCTGCGGGTCTACACCGCCGCCGACGAGCTGCCGCGAGTCCTCGGGGGCCTCGGCGTCGCCGTCCTGTCCACCAGCCAGGGGCTCATGACCGACCGCGAGGCGCGCAGGCGCCGGGTCGGCGGCGAGATCCTCTGCTACGTGTGGTGAGGAGCTGATCCATGTCCCGCATCGGCCGCAGCCCGATCGCCGTCCCGCCCGGGGTGGAGGTGTCCGTCGCCGACCGGACGGTCACGGTGAAGGGCCCCAAGGGCACCCTCAGCCGTGACCTGCCCGGCGCGATCACCGTGCGCCAGGAGGACCAGTCACTGCTCGTGGAGCGCCCCGACGACGAGCGCCACAACCGAGCTCTCCACGGGCTGACCCGCAGCCTGGTCAACAACATGGTGCTGGGCGTCACCGACGGCTTCACCAAGGAGCTCGAGATCGTGGGTGTCGGCTACCGGGCGAGCTCCCGGAGCGCAGAGCAGATCGAGCTCGCCCTCGGCTTTTCCCACCCGGTGGTCGTCGACGCCCCTGCCGGCATCACCTTCGAGGTGCCCGTACCCACGCGCATCGCCGTGAGGGGAATCGACAAGGAGGCGGTTGGCCAGGTGGCTGCCAACATCCGCAAGATCCGCAAGCCCGAGCCCTACAAGGGCAAGGGTGTGCGCTACGTCGGCGAGCGGGTCATCCGCAAGGCCGGCAAGGCCGCCAAGTAGCGGCGGCGTCGAGGAGATCGCATGAGCACCAGCACCAAGCAGAAGCAGGTAGCCCTGGCCCGTCGCCACCACCGGGTCCGCAAGAAGCTGAGCGGTACCCCGCAGCGTCCCCGCCTCGCGGTGCACCGCTCCAACAAGCACATCGTCGCCCAGGTCGTCGACGACCGCAGCGGGCGGACCCTCGCGGCGGCGTCCTCGGTCGAGGCTGCCGTGCGCTCTGCCGGCGCGACCGGCAACAAGGTGGCGGCTGCCGCTGTTGGCCGGCTGGTCGCCGAGCGCGCCCGCGCTGCGGGCATCACCGCCGTGGTGTTCGACCGGGGTGGCTTCCTCTACCACGGCCGCGTAGCAGCGGTCGCCGACGCGGCCCGCCAGGCCGGACTGGAGCTCTGACCCCCATGCCCCCCGACTCCCAGTACGAAGACCGCACGATCAAGGTCAACCGGGTCGCCAAGGTCGTGAAGGGCGGCCGTCGCTTCTCCTTCGCCGCCCTCATGGTCATTGGCGACGGCCGGGGCACCGTCGGCCTCGGCTACGGGAAGGCCAAGGAGGCAGGCCTGGCCGTACAGAAGGGTATCGAGGAGGCCAAGAAAAACCTCTTCGAGGTGCCGCTGGCGGGCAGCACGATCACCCACCCGGTGCTCGGCGAGGCGGGCGCCGGCCGGGTGCTGCTCAAGCCGGCGGCCCCGGGCACCGGGGTCATCGCCGGCGGGGCCGCCCGGGCGATCCTGGAGATGGCCGGCATCCACGACATCCTCGCCAAGTCGCTCGGCTCGTCCAACAGCATCAACGTGGCCCAGGCCACCGTCGCCGGCCTGCGGGCCCTGAAGCGTCCCGACGACATCGCCAGGCTGCGCGGCCTGCCGGCTGGGGAGATCATCCCCGCCGGAGTGCTGCGGGCCTACGGCGAGCGCCGCCGCGGCCCCCACCAGCCCGAGGAAGTGGCCTGATGGCCGAGCTGACCGTCACTCAGGTGCGCTCTGCGATCGGGACCAAGCCCAAGCACCGGGGGACCCTGCGCGCCCTCGGCCTGCACGGGATCGGCACCTCCAACACCCTCCCCGACCGGCCGGAGATCCGGGGCATGCTCGCGAGGGTGCCGCACCTCGTGGCCGTCGGGGCGCCCCTAGACCCCGCCGGCACCAAGGAGCCCTGAGCATGAAGATCCACGACCTGAAGCCCCCCGCAGGCTCGACCCGCGCCCGCCGGCGGGTGGGCCGGGGCATCGCCGGCAAGGGCGGCAAGACCGCCGGGCGGGGCACCAAGGGTCAGGGGGCGCGCAACAACATCAAGCCTGGCTTCGAGGGCGGCCAGCTCCCCCTCACCCAGCGGGTCCCGAAGCTGAAGGGTTTCAAGAACCCGTTCCGGGTCGAGTACACCGTGGTGAACCTGGACACCCTGGAGCGTTTCGACGGCAGTGTCGTCACCCCCGAGACGCTCCGGGCGGCCGGGCTGGTCCACAAGCACGGCCTGGTCAAGGTCCTCGGCCGGGGGGAGCTGTCCCGCCCGCTGGAGGTGTCCGCCCACGCCCTGTCGGCCTCCGCCGCCGAGGCGATCAGAGCCGCCGGGGGGACCGTCGAGATCTTGCCGCCCCCCTGGGGCGACCGCCGCCCGCCGGCCAGGGGCAACGCGCTCACCAACCGCTGATCGCCGCTGCGTCGGGCGTCGCTGCGACCGTGTCAGGTGGCGGCAACTGCCCGCGACGGCACGAGGACCGCCCCCGGCGCTAGCCTGCCGCGGTCGCCGGGTGCCAGGAGAAGCTGGATGCGAAGCTCACTGTCCAACCTTTCCAACATGTTCCGGGTCCCCGACCTGCGCAACAAGGTGCTGTTCACCCTGCTCATGATCGGGGTGTACCTGCTCGGGGCGAACGTCCCCTGCCCGGGGATCAGCTACGCGGCGATCCACGAAGCGGCCACGAGCGGCAACCACGGCGGGGTGTTCAGCCTGCTCAACTTGTTCTCGGGAGGCGCTCTGGCGCGCTTCGCGGTCTTCGGCCTCGGGATCATGCCCTACATCACCGCCTCGATCATCATCCAGCTGCTGATGGTCGTGATCCCCAAGTTCGAGAAGTGGCGTGACGAGGGGCCGACGGGCCAGAAGAAGCTCACCCAGGTGACTCGTTACACGACGATCGCCCTGGCGCTGCTGCAGTCCACCACCCTCGTCTACGCCTTCCACTCCGGCAGCCCGGTGCTGCTCGGCACGTCGGCGACCACCAACTACATCCCGAAGTTCTCCATCCCCCTCGTGCTGCTCATCATCCTCACGATGACCGCCGGCACCGTGGTGGTCATGTGGATCGGCGAGCTCATCACCCAGCGGGGCGTGGGACAGGGCATGTCGGTGCTGATCTTCACCAATGTCGTGGCCACCATGCCCGCCGGGGGACAGGCCATCGAGGCCCAGGCGGGCTGGGTGGCCCTCGCGGTCATCGTGGCCATCTCCGTCGTCCTGCTGGGCTGCATCGTCTTCATCGAGCAGGGCCAACGGCGCATCCCGGTGACCTTCGCGAAGCGGGTGGTGGGCCGGCGGATGTACGGCGGGCAGAGCACCTACATCCCGATGAAGGTCAACACTGGCGGGGTGGTGCCGATCATCTTCGCCAGCTCGGTGCTCTACTTCCCCTTCCTCCTCTCCAACCTGCTGCCCTCGAAGGGGTGGGGGCTCACCGTCCAGACCTGGATCAACACCCACCTGGGCCAGCCGGACAACCTGACCTACATCGTGATCTACGGCGTGCTCATCCTCGGCTTCGCCTACTTCTACGCAGCGCTGATGTTCAACCCCCAGCAGCAGGCGGACATCATCCGCAAGCAGGGCGGCTACATCCCCGGGATCCGGCCCGGACCCCCGACCGAGCGCCACCTGCAGAGGATCCTCAACCGGATCACCCTGCCAGGGGCCCTGTGGCTGGCGGTGGTGGCCCTGCTGCCCGCCCTGGCCCTGGCCTTCTTCCACATCCAGAACTACCCCTTCGCTGGCACCACCCTGCTCATCGCCGTCATGGTCGCCCTGGAGACGATGAAGCAGGTCGACAGCCAGCTGATGATGCGCAACTACGAGGGCTTCCTCTCCTAGTGCGGCGGCTGAGGCCAGGCCCGGCTCGCGCCGGGCGGCGCCGGGCGGACCCCACGTGAACCCCGGTGCCCGGCTCCTCGTCCTCGGCAAGCAGGGGGCCGGCAAGGGGACCCAGGCCGTCCGCCTGTCCCGTCACTACGTGGTGCCGCACATCTCCACCGGGGACACCTTCCGCCAGGCGGTCCGCTCCGGCTCGGAGCTCGGCGTCGAGGCCCGCCGGTACCTCGACGCCGGGGAGCTGGTGCCCGACGAGGTGGTGATCGCCATGGTCCGCCAGCGGCTCACCCGCAGTGACACTTCCCACCGCGGCTTCGTGCTCGACGGGTTCCCCCGCACGGTGGCCCAGGCGGAAGCCCTCGCCGAGATGCTCGTCCCCAACGGTCTGCACCTCGCGGTCGACCTGGAGATCGACACCGCCTCGGTGCTGTCCCGTCTGGCCAGCCGGCGGGTCTGCGTCGACTGCGGCGCCAACTACAGCGTGATCGACAACCCGTCGCGGGTGCCCGGGCTCTGTGACGTCTGCGGCGGCGAGGTGGTCCAGCGCGACGACGACACCGAGGCCGCGATCCGCCGCCGCCTGGAGCTCTACGAGCGGGAGACTGCGCCGCTCATCGCCTGGTACGAGGAGCGGAGCCTGCTCGCCCGGATCGACGCGCTCGGCATGCCCGACGAGGTCACCGAGAGGATAGTGACCGAGGTGGACCGGAGGATTCTGCGCGCCGCCGGCGGTTGAGTCAGTCCGACCGGGCCGCAGCTCCGGTCCTGGGTCGCCGGCGCCGGGCGGAGGCCCGGCTAGCCGGACGCGCAGGCCAAACTGTTGGGGTGAGACGACGTCCCGACGAGATCGCCAAGATGCGCCGGGCGGGCCGCGTGGTGGCCGAGATGCACGCCGCGACGCGCGCCGCCGCCCGCCCCGGGGTGAGCACCGCCGAGCTGGACCGGGTCGCCCGGGAGGTCCTCGACCGGCGGGGCGCCCGGTCCAACTTCCTCGGCTACCACGGCTTCCCGGCGGTGGTCTGCACCTCTCCCAACGCCATGATCGTGCACGGCATACCCGGTGAGCGCCGGCTGGAGGAGGGAGACATCGTCTCCATCGACTGCGGGGCGATAGTCGAGGACTACCACGGCGACGCGGCCTTCACCATGGGGATCGGGGAGATCGGCGACGAGGCCGAGAAGCTGATCCGGGTGACCGAGGAGAGCCTGTGGGCCGGCATCGCCAAGCTGGTGGAGGGCAACCGGCTCCACGAGGTCGGCCTCGCCGTCCAGCAGGTCGCCGAGGGCGCCGGGTTCTCCGTCGTCCGGGAGTACGTGGGCCACGCCATCGGCACCGCCATGCACGAGGAGCCCCAGGTCCCCAACTACTGGCCCGGGGTACCCGGGCCCAAGCTGCGCACCGGGATGGTCTTCGCCGTCGAGCCGATGGTCAACGCAGGGGGACCCGAGACGCTCACCCTCGAGGACGGTTGGAGCGTG